>CAJXCG010000069.1 GCA_913051715.1 uncultured Rhodobiaceae bacterium | reverse complement strand
TTGTGTCGGCGCAAGCCCAAGCGCTTCGCACCAGCCATGCATGATGTCGGCCTTGGCGGTGCGGCCCAAAATCGGCTCGACGACACTGCCGTCGAGCCGGTCATCGGCAATGCCGAGATCATTGCATTGAAAGCGGTCAAAATTCAGCCGCGCGGCAATTTTTTCCGCAAAAAATCTGAACCCGCCCGACACCAAGCCGCAAGTGGTTGCCCGGTCATTCAAAGTTGCCAGGAGCGTCGCCGCACCGGGCATGAGCGAAATGCGCGTGTCATACAGCGCGTGCAGGGCAGCCACGGGCAGTCCGGTTAACATGGCGACGCGTTCGCGCAAGGCGGGCTCGAAGTCCAATTCACCGCGCATGGCGCGCGCTGTGATATCGACCATTTTGTCTTGCACGCCGAATTCCACCGCCAATTCGTCCAGACATTCCTGCTCGATAATCGTGCTTTCCATATCCGCCACCAGCAGCTTTTTGCGGCGCTCGGCGGCGGGTACGAAATTCACATCGACGGGGGCGTCGTGCAAATGCGCGCGCACGTTTTTTTGCAAATTTGCGTCGCTTTTGGTCAGGCCGAATTCCACCGCTTCCGCCGCACCCAGAACGCGCGGGGCATCCGCGTCGCCGACAATATCGGCAATTTGGTGTACCAGATCATCGCGCAGCACACCGGCGCCCGGGGGTGCGGTCAAAACCAGAAATTCTTTTGTCATGGCACGGAACCCATTAAGACTGAAAATATGAAACCCGATACCTCATCGGCACCTGCGGCCCTTCTTATCGCAGGCCCAACCGCCAGCGGCAAGTCGGCATTGGCGCTTGCCCTTGCCGAGGCGTTTAATGGTGCCATTATTAATGCCGATTCAATGCAAGTCTACGACACCTTGCGTGTGTTGACGGCGCGCCCGAGCGATGCTGATTTGGCGCGCGTGCCGCATTATCTTTACGGCCATGTCAGCGCGGCGTCTGAATACAGCGTGGGGCAGTGGGCGACAGATGCACGCGCGGCTCTGGCGCAGGTGCGCGCCGCCGGTCAAATTCCGATTTTTATTGGCGGTACCGGGCTTTATTTTCGAGCTTTGGTTTATGGATTGGCAGATATTCCCGACATCCCCGATGCGGTGCGCGCGGGCTTGCGTGCGCGTCTGGCGGATGAAGGTGTTCATGCCTTGCACGCTGACTTGCAAAGGCGCGACCCGGCGCTTGCCGCGCGCCTTCACCCTAATGATCCGCAGCGCATTTTGCGCGGGCTGGAGGTTATCGAGGCGACGGGGCGGGCTTTGTCGGACTGGCAAGGCGATACGCAAAGCCCGCTTTTGGGCGCGCCGGCGACGCGTCTCCTGCTCGCGCCTGCGCGCGACTGGCTTTATGCGCGATGCGATGCGCGGTTCGAGGCCATGCTGGGCGACGGTGCCGCGCAGGCGGAAATTGCCGCCCTGTCGGCCCTGCAAGCACCGCCGCACGCCATGGCGCTCAAGGCGCTGGGCGTGGCCGAATTACAAGCTGTTGCGCGCGGTGATATGAGCCTTGAAGCGGCCACCGAACAGGCACAAATGCACACGCGCCGCTATGCCAAGCGGCAAATGACATGGTTTCGCAACCAAATGTCTGACTGGCCGCGCTTTACTGAGCAAGATTATGAAGATAATTTTGCCAACATCTTTTCATTTATTTCAAAAAAATAGTTGACTAGGTAATATTCAACCTCTAATTTGCCCCGAAATGGCAGAAAGGGCGTGCGACAGCGAAGGTCGCCGCCGTTTTCTGCCTTGTTTATTGAGGAGATGGGTTATGTCCGAGATGATGACAGGCGCGCAAATTGTTCTCAAAGCGCTGCAAGATCAGGGCGTTGAGCATATATTCGGCTATCCGGGTGGCGCGGTGCTGCCGATTTATGACGAGATTTTTCAGCAAGACGCGGTCGAGCATATTCTGGTGCGCCACGAACAAGGTGCGACCCATGCGGCGGAAGGCTATGCGCGCTCCACCGGCAAGCCCGGCGTTGTGCTGGTTACTTCCGGCCCCGGCGCCACCAATGCCGTTACCGGCCTGACCGATGCGCTGATGGACTCGATACCGATGGTCTGCATCACCGGTCAAGTTGCTACCCATCTCATAGGCAATGATGCGTTTCAAGAAGCCGACACGGTCGGCATCACACGGCCCTGCACCAAGCATAATTATTTGGTGAAATCGGCCGATGATCTGCCGCGTATTCTTCATGAAGCGTTTCAAGTGGCGACAACGGGGCGGCCTGGCCCGGTCGTGGTCGATATTCCAAAAGATGTTCAGTTTGCCGAGGCAAAATATATGCGCCCCGCCGCGGTTGAGCACAAAACCTACAAGCCCCAGCTTAAAGGCGATATCGAGGCTATTTACACAGCCGTAGATCTGATCTCGAAAGCCAAAAAGCCGGTGTTCTACACAGGCGGCGGCGTGATTAATTCCGGCCCGCAAGCCAGCCAGCTTTTGCGCGAGTTCGTCAAGCTGACCGGATTTCCGATCACCTCGACGCTGATGGGGCTGGGCGCGTTCCCGTCTGCCGACCCGCAATGGCTCGGCATGTTGGGCATGCACGGCACTTATGAAGCCAATCTGGCGATGCATGATTGTGATGTCATGATCAATATTGGCGCGCGCTTTGACGACCGCATTACCGGTCGGTTGGATGCGTTTTCGCCAAACTCGAAAAAAATCCACATTGATATCGACCCCTCCTCGATCAATAAAAATGTGATGGCGGATGTGCCGATTATCGGCGATGTCGCGCATGTTCTCGAAGATATGTTGCGCGTTTGGAAATCGCGTGCGGCCGAGCCTGATAAAAAAGCTCTGGCTGACTGGTGGACGGAAATCGAGGCGTGGCGGGCGCGCAAATGCCTTGCCTATCGTAAAGACACCAAAGCCATCAAACCGCAATATGCGGTCGAACGGCTTTACGAGCTGACCAAAGGCCCCAACACCTATATCACCACTGAGGTCGGCCAGCATCAGATGTGGGCGGCGCAATATTATCGCTTTGAAGAACCCAATCGCTGGATGACCTCCGGCGGGCTGGGCACAATGGGCTATGGCATTCCGGCCGCCGTGGGGGTGCAGGTTGCCCATCCCGACGCATTGGTGATCGATATTGCCGGGGAAGCTTCGGTGCTGATGACCATGCAGGAAATTTCCACGGCGGTGCAGTATCGCTTGCCGGTCAAAATATTCATTTTGAACAATGAATATATGGGCATGGTGCGCCAATGGCAGGAATTGCTGCATGGCGGGCGATATTCGAGCAGCTATTCCGAAGCGCTGCCCGATTTCGTCAAGCTGGCCGAGGCTTATGGCGCGACGGGTATTCGTGCTGAAAAGCCGGACGAGTTGGACGATGCCATCCGCAAAATGATGCAAACAAAAGGCCCGGTGATTTTCGACTGCATTGTTACCAAAGACGAAAACTGCTTTCCGATGATACCGTCGGGGGCCGCGCATAATGACATGCTGCTGGCAGATGATCAGGGGCTTGATGTCGAGGTGTCCGACGCCGGCAAGGTTATGGTGTAACGTGTTGATGCGATTAGCGCATGTGAGGGATAATGACCACGCAAGAACAGATTAATACCCATACCATCTCGGTGCTGGTGGATAATGAAGCCGGTGTGCTGGCGCGCGTGATCGGCCTGTTTTCCGGGCGCGGCTACAATATTGACAGCCTGACCGTGGCTGAGGTTGACGATGGGGCGCACACCTCGCGCATCACCGTTGTTACCACGGGCACGCCGATGGTGATCGAACAAATCAAAGCCCAGCTCGGCCGTCTCGTGCCGGTGCACCGCGTGGTCGACCTGACGGTGGAAACCGATAGCGTTGAGCGCGAACTGGCACTCATCAAAGTGTCGGGCAAGGGCGAAGCGCGTGTTGAAGCATTGCGTATGTCGGAAGCGTTTCGCGCGCGCGTGGTTGATGCCACGCCGGACAGTTTCGTTTTCGAGCTGACCGGTCGGACAGAGAAAATTGATGCGTTTATCGGCCTCATGCGCCCGTTGGGACTGAAAGAAGTTTCGCGCACCGGTGTTGCAGCCATTGCGCGCGGCGCCGAGGCCATGTAAACCCAATACCGGAAAAACCACGAGCAACCCGTCTTTTGGAGTGACTTTATGGACATGCTTTACGACCGCGATGCGGATATCGAACTGATCAAAACCAAAAAAGTGGCCGTGATCGGCTATGGTTCGCAAGGCCACGCCCATGTGCTGAACCTGCGCGACAGCGGCGTTGAGGAAATTTGCGTCGGTCTGCGCGCCGACTCAAGCTCGGTTGCCAAGGCTGAAAGCGAGGGGCTGGAGGTCAAAAATATCGCAGAGGCCGCAGCATGGGCCGATGTGGTGATGATCCTGACGCCGGACGAGTTGCAAAAGGACATTTACAACGCCGATATCGGGCCAAATTTGCGCCAAGGTGCCATGTTGATGTTCGCCCATGGCCTGTCCATTCACTTCAACCTCATCGTGCCGCGCGCCGATTTGGATGTCGCCATGGTGGCTCCCAAAGGCCCCGGTCATACGGTGCGCGGCGAATATGCCAGAGGCGGCGGCGTGCCGTGTCTGATGGCGGTGCATCAAGATGCCAGCGGTCAAGCGCGCAATGTGGCGATGTCTTATGCTTGCGGTTTGGGGGGCGGGCGCACCGGCATTATCGAAACCACCTTCCGCGACGAGTGCGAAACCGACCTGTTCGGCGAACAAGCCGTGTTGTGCGGCGGCGTGGTCGAGCTTATCAAGGCCGGCTACGAAACCCTGACCGAGGCCGGATATCCGCCTGAAATGGCTTATTTCGAGTGTCTGCACGAGGTCAAACTCATTGTTGACCTGATTTATGAGGGCGGCATCAAAAACATGAATTATTCGATCTCCAACACAGCGGAGTTTGGCGAATATGTCTCCGGCCCACGCGTGGTGACGGATGAAACCAAAGCCGAAATGAAGAAAATCCTCACCGATATTCAAAGCGGCAAGTTTACCGACCGCTGGATGCAAGGTGGGCAGGAAGAGATCAAAGAGTTTCGCGCCAAGTCTGACGCCCATCCCATCGAGCAGGTCGGCGCGGATTTGCGCGCTAAAATGCCCTGGATTTCCGCCAATAAGCTGGTCGATCAGTTGAAAAACTAGCGGTTTTCGGCACGATCCGCGTAACGGGCGATTGCTGCAAGGGGCTTTTTGCTAAATTGCAATACTGCATATCTGCAGATATAGTGTTGCAATTATGAAAAAGCTTGATTGGGATGATCTGCGTTTCTTTCTGGCGGTCGCGGCGGCGGGTAGCCTGTCCGCGGCGGCGCGCGAATTGGGTGTCAATACCACAACGGTTTTGCGGCGCATTGCCAGCCTGGAGGATGCCTTGCAAGCGCGCCTGTTCGAGCGCCTGCGCTCGGGCTATGCACTGACCCAGGAAGGCACCCGCCTGATGGAAACTTTAGAGCCTGTCGACCAGCGTTTAACCTCATTGTCGCGCGATTTTCAGGCCGGTACGACGTCATTGCAGGGCATTGTCCGGCTGGGTGCCAGCGATATTATCGCCAGCGGTTTCGTGGCACCGGCTTTAGGGCGATTTCGCGCTGAAAAGCCTGATATTGCGCTCGATGTCGTGACCGACCCAAGTCTCACCGGGCCGTCGGCTGCGCCGCGTGTGCTCAATGCCTTGCGCGATGTCGATCTGGCTCTGCGGCTCGCGCGCCCCACGCAAGGCGACATGCTGGTGCGTAAATTGGGCGATGTGGCTTATGGGCTTTATGCGACCCCGGTATACATTGAGCGCTTTGGTACGGTACCGATCAGCGGTGATTTGAGCGGCCATCAGATTGTCGGGTTTTCGCCCGATGACCGCCCCTTAGGGCCGATTTGGTGGCTGTCGCGCGCCGAGCGCAATGCCCGTGTCGTCATGCGCTCGTCAAATGCGGCTGTTCGGCTGGGCACGGTGCTGGCGGATGTGGCGCTTGCGGCTTTGCCGTGTTTTGAGGCCGACCGCTTGGACGGGCTTGAGCGCGTGGCCGGGCCTGAACTTATTGGCGGGTTGGAGCTGTGGTTGCTGACGCGATCTGATCTGGCCCAGCTGGCTCATGTGCGCGCGGTGATGGATTTTCTGGTCGCCGAGGTCAAGGCCCGAACGCCCGAACTGTCGGGGCGGTGATCTTGTTGAATTTGCTTGCTTCTGGGCCCACGCTTAGATAAACAGATAGAGAACAACCCTTTTTAATTACAGGTAATGTGGATCTGAATGACACATACGGGTAACACGATGATGGAACAGGGCTGGCATGCGCCGCAGCGCAGCTTGGCATGCCCTTTTGCATGCGTGAAATCCGATCTGGAAATCCTTCTCCTTATGTGCCCCTGAGGCCGGACAGTCCATGCGATGGCGCGTTCTCAGGGGGTAAAAAAGAGAGATTAATCTTTCCGGAGAATTCCGGACTTTGAGAAGGGTAAACACATGACCAAGCAAACAAAACAACAAGGATCGAGCGCTGACCGCGTTTTGATTTTCGACACAACTTTGCGCGATGGCGAGCAATCGCCCGGGGCGTCGATGACGCTGGGCGAGAAATTGCGGGTAGCCGAATTGCTGGACACGATGGGCGTCGATATTATCGAAGCCGGTTTTCCGATTGCCTCCAATGGTGATTTTGAAAGCGTTACGGAAGTTGCCAAGCTGGTTGGCAATGCTCAGGTTTGCGGACTGGCACGGGCCGGTGAAAAGGATATTGACCGCGCCGGCGAAGCCCTGAAGCACGCCAAAAATCCGCGTATCCATACGTTCATTTCCACCAGCCCCGTGCACATGAAACACAAGCTGCAAATGGAACCCGATGAGGTGATGGAGGCGGTGGCATTCTCGGTGACGCGCGCGCGCAAATATACCGACAATGTCGAGTGGTCGCCCGAAGACGCCACCCGCACCGACCCGGATTTTCTGTGCGCGGTTGTGGAAACCGCCATTAAAGCCGGGGCGACAACCGTGAATATCCCCGACACGGTGGGGTACACCATGCCGCAGGAATATTTCGAGACGGTCACCATGTTGCGTAACCGCGTGCCGAATATCGACAAGGCGGTCATCTCCACCCATTGCCATAATGATTTGGGGCTGGCGGTTGCTAATTCGCTGGCCGGTGTTCAGGCGGGCGCCCGCCAGATTGAGTGCACGATTAATGGCATTGGCGAGCGTGCGGGCAATGCTGCGCTGGAAGAAATTGTCATGGCGATGAATGTGCGCTCCGATTTGATGGCGCAATGGACAAATATCGAAACCACCATGCTGGCGCGCGCGTCCAAGCTGGTGTCGTCCGTGACCGCGTTTCCGGTGCAGTACAACAAGGCGATTGTCGGGCAAAATGCGTTCGCGCATGAAAGCGGTATTCACCAAGATGGTATGTTGAAAAACAATCAGACCTACGAAATCATGACGCCGGAAAGCGTCGGCATTTCGCAGTCCTCTTTGGTGATGGGTAAACATTCCGGCCGCCACGCCTTTCGTGAGAAAATCAACGAATTGGGATATGAACTGGGCGACAATCAAATGCAGGAAGCATTTGTGCGTTTCAAAGATCTGGCCGACCGCAAAAAGCACGTGTTTGATGATGACATTATCGCGTTGGTGGACGATGAGGTTGCCAAGGGCGTGGACGCTGTCAAGCTGGTTTCATTGCGGGTAATCTCCGGTTCTGAGGGGCCACAATCTGCCGATTTGGTGCTGGAGATCCATGGCGAACAACACGGCGTGCAAAGCACGGGCGATGGGCCTGTCGATGCCACCTTCAACGCCATCAAAGCCCTGTTCGAGCATGACGCTGTGCTGCAATTATATCAGGTGCATGCGGTGACCGAAGGCACTGACGCGCAAGCCGAGGTGAGCGTGCGTCTGGAGGAAGGCGGCAAGACCGTAACCGGACGCGGGGCCGACACTGATACCATGGTGGCATCTGCGCGCGCCTATGTTAGTGCGTTGAATAAATTAATAATCAAGCGGCAAAAGACGGCACCGGATAGCGACAGTGCCTGGTCGTCTGTAGGGAGAGTATCTGATGCTAAATAGTCTTTTGGCGATGTTTTCAGCCGATATGGCGATTGATCTGGGAACCGCAAATACGCTCGTCTATGTAAAAGGGCGCGGTATTGTTCTGAACGAACCGTCGGTTGTGGCGATTTTCGAGTCATCGGGTCGAAATCGTGTTCTGGCGGTGGGCGATGAAGCCAAAATGATGCTCGGGCGTACCCCCGGCAACATCAAGGCTATCCGGCCGATGCGCGACGGGGTGATTGCCGATTTCGATGTTACCGAGGAAATGATTAAGCATTTTATCCGCAAAGTGCACAATCGGCGTTCTTTCGCCAATCCGCAGATTGTTGTGTGTGTGCCGTCGGGCGCCACGGCTGTGGAGCGGCGCGCGATTCAAGAAAGCGCCATGTCGGCGGGCGCGCGGCGTGTGTTTCTTATCGAAGAGCCCATGGCGGCGGCCATCGGTGCCGGCCTTCCCGTTACTGAGCCGACCGGCTCAATGGTGGTTGATATTGGCGGCGGCACCACGGAAGTGGCCGTGCTGTCGCTTGGTGGCATTGTGTATTCGCGCTCGGTGCGTGTCGGCGGCGATAAAATGGATGAGGCGATTATCGGGCATATCCGGCGCAATCATAATTTGCTGCTTGGCGAGTCGAGTGCAGAACGCATCAAAAAAGAAGTTGGCACGGCGATGATGGCACCGGGCGAAGACGGCGCGTCGGTGAAAATCAAGGGCCGCGATCTGATGAACGGCGTGCCCCGCGAAGTGTCTCTGACGCAACGCGAAATTGCCGAGAGCCTCGCCGAGCCTGTGGGCGCTATTGTCGAGGCGGTCAAGGTGGCGCTGGAGGCGACGCCGCCCGAACTTGCCGCAGATATTGTCGATAAGGGCATCGTCATGACAGGCGGCGGCGGATTGCTTCACAATCTCGACGCTTATCTGCGCGAGGCGACCGGCCTGCCTGTATCGATTGCCGATGAAGCGCTTTCGTGTGTCGCGCTGGGCACAGGGCGCGCGCTGGAACACATCAAAACCATGAAGCATGTTCTTTCAGCGGCCTATTAATGAACAATAGGTTTGGGAGCACGA
>CAJXCG010000068.1 GCA_913051715.1 uncultured Rhodobiaceae bacterium | reverse complement strand
AGAACGCGAAGCCCGCAAAATTTTTGGTGTGCCGCGCGATCTCCCACGGCTGGCTCTCAAGGGGCTGCCGCCACAAGAGGCCGCAGCGCGCTTTCACGATCAGGTCAACAAATACCTTCGCCGCTTGGCAAAAGCCGACACCAAGCTAAAATAGCGCCATGCAACACACAAAGGCTGGCGAACCGCAAATTCTCATTGATCTAAGCACCGCAATCATCGGCACCGATGCTGGCACCTTGCAATGTCGGCTGGTCGATGATGGCGATGATGCCCAGCCGAGGCGTCTGCCGTTTGGCCCCTTTGTGCCCGACCAGCACCGCACCATGGAAATTGGTCTGCGCCAGTGGGTTGGCGAACAGGTGGGCGTCGAATTGGGCCATGTTGAACAACTCTACACCTTTGCCGATCGGGGCCGCCAGCACACCACGCCGGGCGCGCCGCATGTGGTGTCGGTCGGCTATTTGGCGCTGACAAATCAGACCGGGCGACAAACTCGAGCTTGGCGCGATATATACAGCTTTTTTCCATGGGAAGACTGGCGTGAGGGCGAACCGTCCATGCTGGCCGACATCATTTATCCCGCCCTTGATAGCTGGCTGGCGCAACATTCCGAACGCCGCGAAAGCGCGCGCCTCGCCTTCGGGCGCGATGGCCTTGCATGGGGGGAAGAATATGTGCTGGAGCGCTATGAACTGCTTTACGAGGCCGGGCTGGTTGCCGAAGCCTTCGCCGATGGCCGCGAAAATGCCGCGCCGACACCGGCCGTGCCCGGCGAACCATTGCAGTTGGACCATCGGCGGATTTTGGCAACCGCCGTTGGCCGTTTGCGTGCAAAATTAAAATACCGACCCGTGATTTTCGACCTGATGCCACTGACCTTTACGCTGACGCAATTACAGCACACGGCGGAAACGGTTCTGGGGGTTGGGCTGCATAAGCAGAATTTTCGCCGCCTGGTCGAAAAATCAGGCTTTGTGGAAGCCACTGGAAAAATGTCCAAATCGCGGGGCCGACCGGCAGAATTATTCCGTTTTCGCCACCAGGAACGCTCCGAGCGCCCGCTTGCCGGCTTGCGCGTTTCGCCCGGCCGTCTGCGCCCGTCAGACCCATCGCCCTAGGCGCGGCAATCTGTCCGCAGACGGATTCGATAAGCCATGACGTTTTGACCTTGCTTTTGTGTTCTGAAACCCCATATCCTTAGTATGATATTATACTCAATTTGAGCATAAATGGGCGGAACACAGATGTTTACACCAAGCCAAGACCTCATCGAGGCAGGCACCACCAGCATAGCGGGATTGACGGGCGCGCGGATCCTCGAAGAAATGGACATCAGCTATAGCCCGGGCCTTGCCAGCGATTTGGCGCCATTATACGAGCGCGTCGCCACGGTGATCCCGTCGGTCGAATGGCCGTTTTTTGCGCCATATATCAAGGCCATTAACGAATTGAAGCGCGACAAAAATGCCGTGATTTTGGCGCATAATTACCAGACACCGGAAATCTTCCACTGCATTGCCGATGTTGTTGGCGACAGTTTGCAACTCGCGCGCGAAGCCGCGCGCGCTGAAGGCGACATAATCGTGCAATGCGGCGTCCACTTCATGGCGGAAACCTCAAAACTTCTAAACCCCGACAAAACCGTTCTGATCCCCGATATGGGCGCGGGGTGTTCGCTGGCGGAATCGATCACGGGTGCCGATGTGCGCGCGCTGCGCGAAGCCTATCCCGGCGTACCGATTGTAACCTATGTCAACACCTCTGCCGCCGTGAAAGCCGAAAGCGATGTTTGCTGCACATCGTCCAATGCCAAAAAAATCGTCGAAGCGATGGGCACTGACAAGGTGTTGTGTATTCCCGACGAGTTTTTGGCGCAAAATATTGCTCAAGAAACAAATGTCGAAGTCATTGCGTGGAAGGGCCGGTGCGAGGTGCATGAGCAGTTTACGGCAGATGAATTGCGCCAATATCGCGCGGATGATCCGGGGCTCAAAATTATCGCGCATCCCGAATGTGCGCCGAGCGTGCTGGGCGAATCTGATTTTTCCGGCTCCACCTCAGCAATGATTAAATGGGTCAGTGACAACCAGCCCGAGCGCGTGCTGATGGTGACCGAATGTTCGATGAGCGACAATATTGCGGTTGAAAACCCCAATGTTAATTTCGTGCGTCCGTGCAATTTATGTCCGCATATGAAACAGATCACACTGCCGAAAGTGCTGGAAGCGCTGGTGTTTGAGCGCGAAGCGGTCGAGGTGGATGCCGATGTCGCCGCGCGCGCGCGCCTGAGTGTCGAGCGCATGATCGACATGAGCTCGTGATCCGCACATGACGTCACCGACCGCGAATATTATCGACGCAGGCGACGTGCTGATTATTGGCGCGGGGTTGGCAGGTCTGTTTACCGCTCTCAAGCTTGCGCCGCGCCAGGTAACCGTTTTAACCGGCGGCAAGCGCAGCAAAAGCGCGGCAAGCAACTGGGCGCAAGGCGGCATTGCTGCGGCGCTGGCACCGGACGATTGCGTCGACGCGCACACAAAAGACACATGCGCTGCGGGTGCCGGACTGGTTGACCCGACCATTGCCCATATTCTGTCGGCCTCCGCCGCCGACCGCATACGCGATCTGGAAACCTTTGGTGTGCGTTTCGATTGCGATGCGAAAGGTGCCTATATTTTTGGCCGCGAAGCGGCGCACAGCCATAATCGGATTTTGAGCATAAATGGCGACCGCACGGGCCGCGAAATCATGACGGCGCTGCACGCGCGCGCCGCTGCCACCCCGTCGATTGATTTTCTGGAGGGATATGCGGCTTATGAACTGGCGGTCGAAGACGGGCGCGTGGTCGGTGTGTTTTCGCGTCCCGCCAGCCAGAGCAGTCAGGCCGGCCCGATCCTCATTCGCGCGCGCGCCACGGTGATTGCCACTGGCGGCGCCGGCCATCTTTATGCCGTGACGACAAATCCCGCCTCGGCAAATGGCGAGGCGCTGGCCATGGCGGCACGCGCGGGCGCACAAATCAGCGATGGCGAATTCGTGCAGTTTCATCCGACCGCGCTGACAGGCATGGGCGATCCGGCACCGCTGGCGACCGAGGCGTTGCGCGGCGCAGGCGCATATCTGGTCGATGCGACGGGTCATCGTTTCATGCGCGACATTCACCCCGATGGCGATCTCGCACCTCGCGATGTGGTGGCGCGCGGTGTTTTTGATGCGCGCCAGCGCACCGGCTTTGCCGGACTGTGCTTGCACGGGACAAATGCGGGCGATCTGGCCGAAAATCTCGCCCAGCGCTTCCCGACCATTTACGCCACCTGCGTAAAGCACGAAATCGACCCAACGCGCACGCCCCTGCCCGTCGCACCTGCCGCGCATTTTCACATGGGCGGCATTCGCACAGAAAACCATGGTCGCAGCAGCTTGCCGGGCCTGTGGGCGTGCGGCGAAGCCGCTTCAACCGGCGCGCATGGCGCCAACCGGCTTGCCAGCAATTCATTGCTGGAGGCGATTGTTTTCGGCGCGCGCATCGCTGAGGACATTAATAATATCGTGCCCTTGTCAAGCACGGCGCGCCCGGCGCCGCCGCAAACGCGCATTGACGACGAGATGCAAATTCATGCGCCGATCACGAGCCGCGTGCGCGCGCTTATGAGCACGCATGTCGGCGTGCAACGCTCGCGCGACGGCCTGACACAGGCCCTCGGTGAACTCGTGCAGTTGGAGCGCGCCACGCAAGCGCTTGCCCCATTCGCAAATATGGTGCTGGCAGCTCAATTCATTGCCTTTGCCGCCTTGCATCGTTGCGAAAGCCGTGGCGGTCATTTTCGTACCGACTTCCCGTACACTGAACAACGCGGCAAACGCAACCCGATTACATTGGCAGATTTGCGCGCCGGGCTGAACAATCTGCCGCAACCGCCCAGCGCGGCTCATGACATTACGGCAATTTCGCCTAATGGGTCGCTCCATGCCTGATTTACAGCCCTTGCCGGCACCTATGATACGCGACCTCGTCAACGCTGCCCTGTCGGAAGATTGGGGACGGTTGGGCGACATTACCTCGGCTGCGGTCATCGACACGAACGCGACCGCGCGCGGCATTATTCGCGCGCGCGAAGCCGGCGTGCTTGCGGGCATTGGTTTTGCCAAAACCGCTTTCGCATTGGCCGATGAACATCTCTTGGCCGAGATACAGCTCGGCGATGGTGAAAATCTAGCCGCCGGCACACAGGTGATGACGATTACCGGCCCCGCCATTGCCTTATTGGGCGCAGAACGTGTGGCGCTCAATTTTTTGGGTCACATGTCCGGCATTGCCACGCAAACCGCACAACTGAGCGCGCTGGTTGCCCACACCCGCGCACGCATTTGTGATACGCGCAAAACGACGCCGGGCCTGCGCGCGGTTGAAAAATATGCTGTGCGCGCGGGCGGGGGTGTCAATCATCGCTTCGGTCTTGATGATGCTATTTTGATTAAAGACAACCACATTGCCGTGGCGGGCGGGGTCACGGCTGCGATTTCTCGGGCGCAAGCAAAGGTCGGCCACATGATGCGTATTGAGGTGGAAGTTGACACGCTCGACCAACTCGACGAGGCGCTCGCGGCCGGGGCTGATATTGTGCTGCTCGACAATATGCCCCCCGAAATGCTGAAGGAAGCTGTGGCGCGCATTGACGGGCGCGCGGTTAGCGAGGCTTCAGGGCGGGTCGATGCCGCGACGGTAGAAGCGATTGCCGAGGCTGGCGTGGATTATATTTCCGTGGGACGGATTACCCACTCCGCGCCCTGCCTCGACCTCGGCCTCGATATTGAATTTATCTAAAAGTCGGCACTCGCGCGGTCGGTATAGAAAATATGCCGCCCGATCTTCGTCAAACGCACCATGCTCTGGTTCCAATAGGGGTCGACATAATCGGCGTGGTAATGCGTCGCGCGCGCGGTTGACGGATGAGCACGAAAATCGATCAGCTTGTTGCCGGCCAGCCGCATGGCGCGCTGCCACAGCCGTCGGTTCTGCGCCTGATCGGACAAGCCGTCACAGGCAAATGAGAACTGGCATTTATGCCGCCGATATTCGCCCTGAAACACCACCCCGCATATGGTTGAGGGATACCGCGCGTCCAATGCGCGGTTGATGACCACATCGGCAACCGCGGCCCAGCCGGATAAAGGCTCAGAGCGCGCCTCGAAATAAATCGCTTGGGCCAGACAGCGTTGCGATTCAAAAAGCGTTTCTTGTTTGGTGATGACTTGCGTGCCGCGCAACAGGCTTTCCACCCGCCCACGATCGGTCACATGGGTCAGCGGCCGATCAGCCTCGGGAACGAACCATCCGGCCGTGCGATTGTCGGCCCGCGAGCCCAAATCGCCGGAAAACTCGCTCGAAATTGCTGCGACCAGGAAAAGCCCCGCGCATGCCATAACCAACCTGGCGCGCACGCCAACTGTTTCTTTCAGGTTTAGCCAAACAATTAATTTTAACAAAACTGCCCTCCAAATTTCTACTCGAACAGGAGACTTTGTCGCAAAAACTTCATAATAATCGGTAAATGTATAAGGTGATTTGCATTGGCGACCAAGCAAATCCCAAAAATATTTCCGTTTAGAAAAATATTATCCAGAACGCGGTTTTTTTACCGCGCGCCGCGCTGACGCAACAAATTTGCGCGCGCCGCCGCCAGCCGCGCAATCGGCACGCGAAACGGCGAGCAGGAGACATAGTCAATCCCCACCTCATCGCAAAAGGCGACAGACGCCGGGTCCCCGCCATGCTCACCACACAAGCCCAGTTTGAAATCCGGCGCAACGGTGCGCGCTTTTTCCGCCGTTATCTGCATCAGCACACCGACACTGTCCTTGGCGATGGTGGCAAACGGGTCGGCGTCGAATATGCCCGACCCCAAATAATCCGCCATGAAACTGCCCGCATCATCGCGGCTAAGCCCCAGCGTGGTCTGTGTCAGATCATTTGTTCCAAACGAGAAAAAGCCTTGCTGATCTGCCAGCGCGCGCGCCAACGCATCGGCTGAGAGGGCCGCACCGGGCACTTCGATCATGCTGCCGATGGAAAAATCGGGCGCGAAATCATGCGCTGCATTCCACGCCGTCGCCTCCGCGTCAATCAGCTTGCGTAAATGGGTGATTTCTTCCGCCGTTGAAATGAGCGGCAACATAATCTCAACTTTTGCCGCCTCGGGCCCGGCGACATCCTGCATGGCACCGAACAGCGCGCGCAACTGCATGGCATAAATCTCCGGTGCCGTTACCGCAAGTCGGCTGCCACGATGCCCGAGCATCGGATTTGCCTCGTGCAAAGCGCGGATGCGGTCGCGCACCTCATCGGGTGTCACCCCCAACAGTTCAGACAATTCGTCCAGCGCATCGGCGGTTGCCGGCAAAAATTCGTGCAAAGGCGGGTCGAGCAGGCGGATGGTGACGGGCAAGCCTGCCATCACCGATAACAAGCCGGCAAAATCGGCGCGCTGTTCGGGTTCCAGCTCGACCAGCGCCGCATCACGCTGCGGGCCGGCTTGCGCCAATATCATGCGGCGCACTTGCAAAATACGCGCCGGATTGAAAAACATGTGCTCGGTGCGGCACAGGCCGATGCCCGCGGCGCCGAAACGCTTGGCGCGCTTGGCTTCGTCAATGGTTTCAGCATTGGCGCGCACCTGCATGCGTTGATGCTTGCCGGCCCAGTCCATGACCGTGCCGAAATCGCCCGACAATTCCGGCTCCAATGTCGGCACGCGCCCCTGCATCACGCGCCCCGACGCACCGTCTATGGTGATGAGGTCGCCCGCGCGCAATTCATGGCTGCCAATGCGCGCAATTTGGCCGTCATAATCTATTCGCATGTCACCCGCACCCGACACGCATGGCCGCCCCAGCCCACGCGCCACGACCGCCGCATGGCTGGTCATGCCGCCGCGCGATGTCAAAATTGCACGCGCGGCATACATGCCGTGAATATCTTCGGGGCTGGTTTCCATACGCACCAGTATCACGTCTTCACCACGCGCCGCTTCCACCTCGGCCGTGTCGGCGGAAAAACACACCTTCCCGCTCGCCGCACCGGGCGAGGCGGGCAGCCCACGGCACAACACATTAATTTGCGCCGACGGATCCAACGTCGGATGCAGTAATTGTTCAAACGAGGCCGGGTCGAGGCGCAGCAGCGCTTCGCCATCATCAATCTGTCCGGCGGCGACCATGTCGACCGCAATTTTCATCGCCGCGCGCGTGGTGCGCTTGCCGCTGCGCGTCTGCAAAATAAACAGCTTGCCGTCTTGCACGGTGAACTCGACATCCTGCATGTCACCGAAATGCGCTTCAAGGCGACCAAAAACACCTACCAGCTCGTCATAAATTTCGGGCATGCGTTCTTGCAAGGACAGATCCGTCATGCCGGAGTTTTCGCGCGCTGCCTTTGTCAAATGCAACGGCGTACGCAAGCCCGCAACGACATCCTCGCCCTGTGCATTGGGCAAAAACTCGCCATAAACCGCGTTCTCGCCGGTCGAGGGATTGCGCGTGAACGCCACCCCCGTCGCGCTGGTTTCACCCAGATTGCCAAACACCATCGCCTGCACAGTCACAGCCGTGCCCCAGTCATCGGGAATATTGTGCAACCGCCGATAGGTTATCGCGCGCGCATTGTTCCAACTTCGAAACACCGCGGCAATGGCACCCCAAATTTGTGCCATCGGGTCTTGAGGAAATGGCGCGTCGGCCTCGCGGTCAACAATTTCGAGATAGCGTTCAACGACCGCCTGCCAATCATCGGCCTCCAGGTCGCCATCCCCCGCCAGCGCGTGTTCCAGCTTGTAATCATCCAGCGCTTCTTCGAAAAAATCCTGCGACACGCCCATGACCACATCGCCATACATTTGAATAAAGCGTCGGTAGCTGTCCCAAGCAAAGCGCGCATCGCCAGCATGTGCGGCCAGCGCAGCCACGGTCTCATCATTCAGGCCGAGGTTCAACACCGTGTCCATCATGCCGGGCATGGAGGCGCGCGCGCCCGAGCGCACCGATACCAAAAGCGGGGCCTGCGCGTCGCCAAAGCCGACACCGAGCGAGGTGCCCATAGCTTCCAGCGCCGCGCTTACTTTCGCGCGCAGGGCGTCGGGAAACTGTCCTTCGTGATGATTGAAATAATGACAAACCTCGGTCGGCAGCGTAAATCCGGGCGGCACGGGCAAACCAAGGCGGCTCATTTCAGCGAGATTGGCCCCCTTGCCGCCGAGCAAATCCGACATGTCAGCGTCACCCTCGGCAGAACCGTTACCGAATTGATACACCCGCCAGTCTGTATTGCCCATATCAGCCCTTTTCGATGACCGCCAGGTCGCCGACCAGATCCATCGATGCGACAAGCTGCGCCAGAATCGCCAGCCTGTTCATTTTCAGCTTATCATCTTCGGCATTGACGCGTACGGCATCGAAAAAGCCATCCACAGAAATGCGGAGCGCAGCCAAGCCATCAAGATAATTTCCATAAGCCTCGGGGGAGGTGTCAAATGTATCGGGCAAATCAGCCAGCGCATCAAACAAAGCGCCTTCGGCGGCTTGCTCGAACAGGTCGGGCGAAACGGAATTTGCCGGCGCGTTGTGCTGTTTCAAAATACCATCGGCGCGACGATACGCAGCGAGCATATTGCTGCCATCGGGCGTTTGCAGAAAATCCGCGAGATATTTGGCCTTATCGACAATATCGACAATATCATCGCTGCCCCGCGCAAAAACAGCCGAAACCACATCGTGGCGCAAATCCTGCTCGCGCAGGTAAACGCGCAGCCGTTCAACAACAAACCCGAGCAAGGCTTGCGCGCACGGCCCGCGGTCGGCTTCGGCTTGCCCGTGCAGGGCCAGCGCTGCTGCAAAAATCGGCAAA
Source organism: uncultured Rhodobiaceae bacterium (assembly GCA_913051715.1). Classification (GTDB taxonomy): domain Bacteria; phylum Pseudomonadota; class Alphaproteobacteria; order RS24; family RS24; genus UBA7378. Next base: position 345 of record CAJXCG010000068.1, on the reverse strand, counting down.
AGCGACACATGCGCTTGACGCTCCAGCAAAATGCGGATGACCCCCAGGGCCGCACGACGCAAGGCATACGGGTCTTTTGAGCCGGTTGGCTTTTCATCAATCATCCAAAACCCGGCCAGCGTGTCGATTTTGTCGGCGAGAGCCACGACGCAAGCCTCACGGGTGGCGGGAATGTCATCGGACGGGCCAAGCGGGCTGTAATGGTCGCGGATTGCCGCCCCGACAGCGGCATCTTCGGCGTAATAGCCGCCCATAATCCCCTGCAATTCGGGGAACTCATAAACCATGCCGGAAACCAAGTCGGCCTTACACAGGCGCGCCGCCGCCCGCGCAGAATCCGCGTCG
>CAJXCG010000067.1 GCA_913051715.1 uncultured Rhodobiaceae bacterium | reverse complement strand
GCCGCATCATCGGGCACGAGCCGCGCCTCGGCAATGTCCGCCAGTGCAAACCCCAGAACTTGCGGGGTTTCAAAACCTTCGAGCGCAACCTGCAACCGGGCTTCGCCGTCTTCAAAGCCGTCGACCAGACCCCGAAACCGGCGGCGTCCGTCAACGCTGCGCTGCAATTCGAGCTTGGCTTCCAATCCCGCCCAACGCTCAAAATCAAGCGGTCGCGTCAGCGGGCGTCCCATGCCCGGCGAGGATACTTCCAGCGTGTAATTGCCCGAAATCGGATCTTCCACATCCAGCATGGCAGATACGGCATGGCTGATCGCCTCGCAATTTTCAATGGCGATTGTGCCCGCATCATTTTCAGCCATGATCTGCAAGATCATCTGTTCTCCTTCCGACGTCATCCGCGCCCGCACAAGATGAAAGCCGAGATCGGCGATCACCGGTATCAGCAGCGGCAAGAGCGGCCGCGCAGCACCCGGCGCCATCAAATGCGCGTAGGGCGCATTGTCCAGTGCCTCTGCGGGGTCAATTTGCGAATCTGTCACCAGTTCTATCCGTCGCTACACCCGTCAAATCAGGCGTGTTCCCGCTTTTGCCATTAAAAAAAGCGGGGCTCCGAAGAGCGACCCACTTCCAAAAAAGCAGCAGCGATGACGTCAATATAGCGATTTTAACCGCTCAGGCAAGCAAGCATTTAACTCACAGCGCGCCCGGCAATATTGTTTCCCGACGGGTGAATTCGAGATAATGCGGCACGCGGCCCGCCGCCAATGCTTTTTGTTCATAGCGCGTCCCCGGCCAGTTTGACGGGGCATGCAGCCAGTCAGCGCGTTGGCGCGCGCGCCAGACAAACCCGCCATGTTTTTTGATCTCGGCCAACGTCCAGTTGGCATAATCGGCAATGTCGGTTGCCACCAATAGCCGCGCGCCCGGCATCAGCACGCGGAACAGGCTGTCAAGATTTTCCCGATTGACGAAACGGCGCTTGTGGTGTCGTTTTTTGGGCCACGGGTCAGGATATAAAAGAAACGCTTGGCCCAGCACTCCGGCGGGCATGGCGGCCATGACATCGCGCGCATCGCCGTGATGCACGCACAGATTTGTCAGACCCTCGGCTTCAATTTGTCCCAGCAATTTTGCCACGCCGTTGAGAAACGGTTCGCAGCCAATAAATCCGATTTCGGGAAAAGCCTTTGCTTGGGCGGCCAGATGTTCGCCGCCGCCAAAGCCGATTTCCAGCGCATAAGCGCCAAAGCCCATTTCTGGCGCGCGCGCACCAAACCAGCCTGCAAAATCGGGGGCAGACAATTTCGGTTCAAATTCCGGCAGCATCGCGCCCACGCGGCGCGCTTGTGCGGCGTGGAGGCGATGGCCTTGTCGGCGTCCGTAAATCAAACGCCGTGGCTGCGATGGGTTCGGACCTGTTTTGTCCGTCGGCACAGGCTATAGCGCGTTGCAAATGGCGTCGACGAGATCGGCGCGCTCCCATGAGAACCCGCCATCATCTTCCGGCGTCCGCCCGAAATGACCATAGGCCGCGGTGCGCGCATAGATCGGCCGGTTCAGCCCCAAATGCTCGCGGATCCCGCGTGGGCTGAGATCCATCTCGCTCTGCAAGACCGCCGCGAGACGGTTTTCATCAACTTTGCCCGTGCCGTGTGTGTCGATATAAACCGACAGCGGACGCGCAACGCCTATCGCATAGGAGAGCTGAATGGTGCATCGCTCGGCCAATTCCGCCGCCACCACATTTTTGGCAAGATAGCGCGCCGCATAGGCCGCCGAGCGGTCGACCTTTGTCGGGTCTTTGCCCGAAAACGCGCCCCCGCCATGCGGCGCAGCCCCGCCATATGTGTCGACAATGATTTTGCGCCCCGTCAGCCCGGCGTCGCCATCCGGCCCGCCAATGACAAAGGTTCCGGTCGGGTTGACGAAAAATTGGTCTTCGTCGCACATCCAGCCATCGGGCAGCACATTTTCAACAAACGGACGCACAAGCCCCCGCACATCATCCTGTGTCAGTGCCGCATCATGCTGGGTCGAGACCACGACGGAAGTCGCCTTCACCGGTCGACCGTTTTCATAAGCCAGCGAAATCTGGCTTTTGCTGTCCGGGCCAAAGCCGACAACACCGCCCGAGCGCCGGGCGTCAGCCATATCGGCAAGAATACGATGCGAATAAGCGATCGGGGCAGGCATTAGTTCGGGCGTTTCGCGACAGGCATAGCCGAACATAATGCCCTGATCGCCGGCGCCGTCTTGGTCGACGCCTTGGGCGATATGCGCTGATTGCCCGTGAATACGCACTTGAACCTCGGCATCGCGCCAATGGAAACCATCTTGCTCATAGCCAATATCACGCACCGCTGCGCGGGCAATCTCTTCAATTTCTTCATTGGAGACCAAACCCGCCGGGCGCACTTCCCCGGCCAACACAATCAAATTGGTGGTCGTCAGCGTTTCCACCGCCACGCGGGCTTCCGGCTCGCGGGCAAGAAACGCATCAAGAATTGCGTCCGATATACGGTCGCAAACTTTATCCGGGTGTCCTTCCGACACAGACTCGCTTGTAAAAACATAATTTTCGACGGACATGGCACTCTCTTTTGTTCACTGAACGAGGGCTATATAGACCAACACGTTGCGATAGCGTCAAGCGAAAATGACAGTCTCAATCTCCAGAAACGCGCGCAATTCCTTCTATCATGGCGAGTACATCGCGGCGCATTTTCCGGTCTCCGATTTGCAAAAAAGCACTGTTGAGTTGAATGCCTTGACCGCTGGATACGAAATCAAGAAATGGTGACAAATGTGCGTCATCGGCCACGGCTTCGTGCAACACCGTCTCATCCTCAGCCGATATGCCGTCGAAAAAATACTGCACCGGCACGTCAAGCGCTTGCGCCAACTCGTAAAGACGGCTGGCAGAAACCCGATTGGTTCCCTTTTCATATTTCTGGATCTGCTGGAATGTAAGCGACAGTCTTTCACCGAGCGCTTCTTGACTGATCCCCAACATCAAACGCCGCATGCGTAGGCGGGCACCAATATAGCTGTCTAATTCGGAATTACTTCTTCGAGGCATTTTTTCTTCATTTTTTATACTCAAGCCTCGGATTATGTCTCACTGGTCGTTGAGTGGCAATTTATTTCTGCCCCACCCAAAACACACCATACCGACGCCCCCAAACCAAAATATCGCATAAGGCCAATGCCCTAACACGGCAAACCACGTTTTGTGCAGCGGCACGGGCAGGGGTACAGAAACCGCGCCGCGCGTGGATAATTCGATCTCCGCCGCGCTGCGCCCAAGCGCGTCGACCACCGCCGAAATTCCGGTATTCGCCACCCGCACCAAAGGCAAACCCTGCTCAACCGCGCGCAGCCGAGCCAGCGCCAAATGCTGATGCGGCCCCGCACTTTGCCCGAACCAGCCGTCATTCGTCAGATTGACAAGCAGATCAGGGCGCGGGCTGGCCTGGGCGCGATACGGAAAAATCGCCTCATAGCAAATGAGCGGCAATAAATGACGACCATCCGGCAGCGTGATCGGCGTGCGATCCTTGCCGGCGGTATATCCGCCACGCAATTTCGTCAACTGGCGCAAGCCAATAGCTTCCAGCACATGCTGGAGCGGCAAATATTCCCCAAACGGCACGAGATGGGTTTTGTCGCGCCGGGCCATCAAATCACCGCTGCCCGACCACACCATCACGCTGTTGAAATAGTTTGTGCCCTCGCCATTGCTTTGACGACGCACGGCACCTGTGACCAAAACTGTCTGCGGCGGGACACTGGCGCGCAAGCGCTCGGTAAAAGCCGTACCCTCATCGAGGTAAAGCGGCAAAGCGGCTTCGGGCCAAAAAACAAAACGCGCTGCGGGATTTTTCGCCACGGCACGCGTCGTTTGCGCGAACATGGCCTTGATGACATCGGCCTGTTTGTCGGGATCCCATTTTTCTTTCTGATCGATATTTGGCTGGATCAACAAAACCGGCGCGCCCACCGCCGACGCTGCAGGTGCCAGCATGGCGACACGCCCTGCCCCCAGACCCATGACTGCCAAAATAATGCCAAGGCCGGCGACACGCGCCCGCCAAGCCGGAAAAGCCAGCAGCGCGGCAACAATGAGGGCAATAAGCCCCAGCCCGTGAACACCAACCCAAGCAACGGGCTGGGCCGAATATACCCAACTGCCGAACACCATGCTCGGCAGGTTCCACGGAAATCCTGTCAACACATGGCTGCGCGCGACCTCGCCCGCAGACCAGAAAAAAGCCAGCAGCAAAAAACCGGCCAGCGGATACGCTGTCAGGCTGCAATGGCGGCACGTGGCCCCCCACAGCCACACCGTGACGCCGGCGAAAAGCGCCAACCCCGCCGGCAACAGCGTAACGGCAAAGGGCAAGAGCCAAAGAAACTGGTCGGCATCTACCAGAAAGGCATGGCCGAGCCAGTACAGACCGGACAATAATTGCCCAAAGGCAAAAGCCCAGCCAATGACAAACAACCGCCCGCCCTGTTCGTGCGTGCGCCACGCCAAAGTGAAAAACACGGCATAAGAAAAAAAGAACACGAGCGACAAACGCCATGGCGCGTAAGCCAGCGGCACCAGCAGGCCGGCGGCAAAAACAAAGGCAGCCGGATGGCGCGCCCAGCGTTCACGAAAAGCGGTGCTCATGCCGGAGGCGGGGTCATCAGCTTAATGTCGAGGGATTTTATGCGCCGCGGGTCGGCGTCACGAATAACAAATTCGACACCGGGCCCGTCGGGTAATTGATGACTGATAATCTCGCCGCGCTGGGGCACACGCCCGGCAATGGCAAAAACCAAGCCGCCCAGCGTGTCGATATCTTCAAACACGGTTTCATCGACCACCGAATTGCCCAGCACCTGCTCCAGTGTTTCCAGCGCCACGCGCGCCGAGGCGCGCCAAACACCCGGCCCCATCTCCCGCAAGGTCGCGGTGCCGACATCGTCATGCTCGTCTTCAATGTCGCCGACAATTTCCTCGATCAGATCTTCAATGGTCACCAGCCCATCCGTGCCGCCATATTCGTCGATCACCAGAGCCAAATGCGTGCGCGTCGCTTGCATTTTTAGCAGCAGATCAAGCGCGGGCATGGAGGGCGGCACGAATAATACATCGCGCATCATCGGTTCAATATTGTCGGATTTTGTACCTTCGCGGCGCGCGGCGATGACGTCTTTCAAATGCAGCATACCGACCGGGGTGTCGAGCGTTTCGCGGTAAACTGGCAGACGCGAATGGCCGCTATTGACAAAAACCGCCAGCACATCCTCGCCAAAAGTCGCCAAATCTATAGCGCTGATATCAGCGCGCGGCACCATCACATCATCGACGCGCACGTCGCGGAAGCCCAACAAATTACGCAGCATGTGGCGCTCTTCGAGCGAAAACTCAGTGCCTTCTTCCTCCGTCTCGTCCAGCGCATCTTCAATGCTCTCGCGCAAATTCGGCTCCGACACGCCGCGCACCCGCCGCCACAGGCGGGTCAAAAATGTTTCTTCGGAATTTGCATGCGTCAAGTCACTCATTGCGCGCCCTTTCTGTCAGCCTTATCGGCATCAGCGTGTGCAGCCGCATAAGGGTCACCAACACCCAATTTTGCAAGCAAGGCCGTTTCCTTGGTCTCCATCTGCGTCGCCGCCGCGTCGCTTTGATGGTCGTAGCCCAGCAAATGCAGCAAGCCGTGAACCAGCAAATGCGCGAGATGATCGGCAAAATCCTTGTCGGCGCTTTCTGCTTCGCGCGCCAGCGTGTCGAAAGCCAACACAATATCGCCCAGCGAAAACGGCGTTTCGGGCAACGCATTCGGGGCCATCGGCGCGGCAAAATCCTGCGCCGGAAATGACAATACATTGGTGGCCGCCGCTTTGCCGCGAAAGCGCGTGTTTAAGGCTTCGATTTGCGTGTCGTCGGTCAGCTTTACGCTGACTTCCCCATGCGCGGGAAGCGCCAGCATGTGTGCCAATGCGCCCAGCCGCATCTCGACCATATCGAGATAGGGGTGCCAGCGCGTGTCGTCGCACTGAATATCAGTTTCAAATCCCGCCAGGTCTGCGCGCGCGCCAGCGCCCGGACTGTCGGGCTCCGGATCGTCTTGCCCGGTCGAAAGACCCCCTGAAAGACCTCCCGGCAGACCGACGGCGGACACATTATTCATTATTTTTGCTCATTTTCTTGCTCGCCATTGCCAGCGTCATCCGTCGCCTCGTCAGACGTACTTGCGGCGTCCAGCTTGGGTTTTCGGGCCGATTTATCCGGCGCGCGTTGGGGCAGTTTTGCATCGCGTTTATTATAAGCCTTTACAATTCGCGTGACCAGATCATGGCGCACAACGTCTTCCTCGCCAAAGCGGATAATCTCGACGCCGCGAATTTTCGGCAGAATTTCGAGCGCGTCCTTCAGGCCCGATTTTGCCCCGAAAGGCAGATCGATCTGGCTCGGGTCGCCCGTAATGACCATGCGCGAATTTTCGCCCATGCGGGTCAGAAACATTTTCATCTGCATCGGCGTTGCATTTTGCGACTCGTCCAAAATAATGAAGGCATTCGACAGGGTGCGCCCGCGCATGAACGCCAAAGGCGCGATTTCGATCTCGCCACTTTCCAGCGACCGCGTCACTTGGGGGCCGGGCAGCATGTCGTACAGCGCATCGTAAAGCGGGCGCAAATACGGGTCGACCTTGTCGCGCATGTCGCCGGGCAAGAAACCCAGACTTTCGCCAGCCTCGACCGCGGGGCGCGACAGAATAATCCGGTCGATCCGCCCCTCCACCAGCATCGCGGCCGCGGCCGCCACCGCCAGATAGGTTTTGCCGGTTCCCGCAGGCCCCGTACCGACCACCAATTCGCTGGTCAACAGCGCTTTGATATAGGCTGCTTGCGTTGTCGAGCGCGCCACAACCTCGCGCCGATTTGTCCGCAAACTATCCAGCTTGTCGAGACGACGCGGCTGATCGGCGGGTGTGTCGCCGCTTGGCATATCGCCGAGGCTGAGGCGCACCGCGCCATCCACATCGCCGCCGCCGATCTGACCGCCGCGTTCAAGCTGATGATATAATGTGTTGAGCACCAGTTCGGCGCGCGCGCGCGCGTCATGCGCGCCGGAAACAAACACCTGATTGCCACGATTGGCAATCGAGACACCGAGCGCTTGTTCGATCCGCACGAGGTTTTTGCCGTGTTCGCCGTAAAGCTCCGGCAACAACCGATTATTGTCGAACTCGATAATCATCGGCTCGTCAATCCGGGCATCAACATGTCGCAGGTTTTTGTCAGACTTCGCCAATCAAAACACCTTTGCTGCGGGCATGAGCGGTTTTTTCATTGGCCGACATTCTTCGGGCGCATACAAAAAAGAACTGTCATGACCAAAATATGGGTGGATTTACGCACAATGGCAAGCCTTGACGCTGCCCGCGCGGGCAAATTCACAAAAGTTTCACGCACAAGCTTAGCCATCGGCAAGCTCACCGCTCAGGCTGTTGGCATGGGCGGCGGTTATGCGAACGGGAAGAATACGGCCCATAAGCGCATCATAATGTCGTGCGTCGACGCCGACATGAACCGGCTGAAGATACGGGCTACGCCCCGACATTTGGTCGGCCTGGCGGCTCGGCTTTTCAAACAATACGGGCAAGACCGTGCCCAGTTTTTCGCGGTTGAAAGCTTCTTGCTGGGCGTTCAGGCGCGCCTGCAACTGCGCCAGCCGACGGGTTTTTATGTCCTCGTCAATTTGCGTTTCATGCTCAGCCGCGGGCGTGCCCGGGCGCGGTGAATATTTGAACGAAAAGGCTTGCGCGTAAGAAACAGCCGCCACGAGATCCATGGTCGCGTCAAAATCGGCATCGGTTTCGCCCGGAAACCCGACAATGAAATCAGAGGACAGTGCAAGATCAGCACGCGCAGCGCGAAAGGCAGCGACCAGATCAAGATATTGCGCGCGCGTGTGACGCCGGTTCATAGCTTTTAATATATCGTCGGAGCCTGACTGCACGGGCAAGTGCAGATAGGGCATGAGCTTGGCGTTGTGCCCATGCGCTGCAATCAGCGCATCGTCCATGTCGCGCGGATGGCTGGTGGTAAAGCGCAAACGCTCTATGCCGCTGATTTGCGCCAGCGCGTCCAGCAGCCCGTCAAGGCGCAAGCCGGTTTCGCGATCCTGCCAGGCATTGACGTTTTGCCCAAGCAGCGTGACCTCGCACACACCTTGGGCGGCCAGTGCTTGCACTTCGGCGACAATATCCGTCGTGGCGCGCGAAACCTCAGCCCCGCGCGTATAGGGCACAACACAAAAAGTGCAAAATTTATCGCAGCCTTCCTGCACGGTCACAAATGCCGTCGGTGCGCGGGTTATGGGCTGGCGCGGCGCGGCGTTGAGCGCGGCGAATTTTTCCTCTGCCGGAAATTCGGTACGCACCAGCCGCACACGGGCGCCGTCGCGGCGTCCGGCATCCAAATCGCTGATCATGTCGGGTAATTGCTGATAGGTTTGCGGGCCGAAAACCATATCGACAAGCGGCGCGCGATGGATCATTTCCTCGCCCTCCGCTTGAGCCACGCAGCCCGCCACGCCGATAATCATATCCGTATTGGCCTGCTTAAGCGGCTTCAGCCGCCCCAGCTCCGAATAGACTTTTTCGGCTGCTTTTTCACGAATGTGGCAGGTGTTCAAAATCACCATATCCGCATGTTCCGGCGCATCCACAGGCTGATAGCCCGCCACCGACAGCGCTTCGGCCATGCGCTGGGAATCATAAACATTCATCTGGCAACCATAGGTTTTGATGAAGTATTTTTTGCTGCTTGCGCGTGTCATGGGCTTGGCTTAGCGGCTTTCCGGGGCTGCGTCCAGTGCGACATCGCCGGTTCCAGACGCCTCCGGCAAACGTATTTGCGGCATTTCACCATTGGTCAGCGCCACCAGCGCCGTGTCGACAGTGGTCTGTGTCAGATTTGCAATCGCCTTGCGATCGCCCATCACCGAGGCCGGCAGCGCATCGTGAAAAACAATATCCGCGGTAATTGGCGGCGCGCCCAAGGTAAACAAAAGATGCGGAACAAGCGCAGCATCGCCGACCCAAGCATAATGATCGCGCTCGGCTTGCGTCATGACGCGCCCGTCCAGCGCGGTGTAACTCACCGTTACAGGGTGGACGGGGATCGCCGGGTCGGTTGCGGCTCTGCGTTGAACAGAGGAAAAAAGCGCGGATTTAAACGGCAGCGCACCCGCGCCATTGCCGGTGGTGCCCTCGGCAAAAAGCACCAAGATCGG
>CAJXCG010000066.1 GCA_913051715.1 uncultured Rhodobiaceae bacterium | reverse complement strand
ACTCGCCTGTAGCTCTTATAACGTTTAGCAAGAACTATGCCACGTTTTTCAAAAGACCGACTTGGGCTGTCTGCGGATTTGCGCGCCTCCGAGACAAACTTAAGCCCCGGCCTCGGGTTGCAGTGCCTAAAAAATAGGCAATATGCCAAAAATTTGGGCGAAACTCCTTGGTTTCTATGGGCGCGCACTGTTTGGTTCAAAAACCCTTGAATAAAGCGTTTGAGATGTCAAACTCGCGCCACATGCGTGTGCGTATTCGGCGCCGTTGTGACCTTGACCTGAAATGGGCCTGATTTCTGGCCGCGCTTCTGATAAATATGACACAATGATATCGCCTGAGGGAGGCTTGCAAATGACCAATCCAAACACCCCCATTCTTGTCGGCGCCGGTCTGACGGTTCAAAAAGAGCGTGATCCAGCGAAAGCGAAATCGCCCGTCGACCTATTGGCCGACGCCGCGCAAAGCGCTTTTGCCGACACGGGCACCGCCGATGTCGCACAAGCCGTGGACACGGTAGCCTCCATTCGCTTCATCACGGACTCGCCCGAAGCCCGCGATTTTCCCTTCGGCATTTACCTCAACCCCGCGCGCACGGTGGCAAATCTTCTGGGGCTTTCTGCGTCGCATATGATGCTGGCGGCGACCGGGGGGAACTCGCCGCAAATGATGATCAATGAGCTTGCCGAGCGGATTGCCAATGGCGCGGTCGAGACGGCTTTGCTGGTGGGGGGCGAAGGCTTTGCATCGGTCACGCGCGCGCTGGCGCAAGGGGTGGATTTGGCTCATTGGAACGACCGAACCGAAGAAGCAGCCGAAATTATTGGTGTCGAAAAGCCCGGTGTGTTGCCGATCGAGCATAAGCACGGCCTGTTTTTTCCGGTCAACAGCTATCCGATATTTGAAAATGCCCTGCGCGCGCATTTGGGGCGCGATATGGCAACGCATATGGAAAAAGTCGGACAGTTGATGACACCGTTCACAGAAATTGCCGCCAACCACCCGCAAAGCTGGTTCCCGACCCGGCGCAGTGCCGAGGAACTTGTTACCGTGAGCGATGACAACCGTTTGGTCGGCTATCCGTATCCGAAATATCTGAACTCGGTTATCCGCATCGATCAAGCCGCGGCGGTGGTTATGACGTCAGTTGGCAAGGCGCGCGAAATGGGTATTGATGAAAGCCGCTGGGTTTATCTGAACGGCTGCGCCGAGGCCAATGATATTTGGTATCTTTCGCAGCGCCCTGAATTGCATCGCTCGCCCGCCATGAAGGGCATGGCCGAAACCGCGCTCGACATGGCCGGCTGGACAATTTCGGACATTGATTATTTCGACCTTTATTCGTGTTTTCCCGTGGCGGTGGAAGTGGCGTGTCGGGAGATGGGCATTGCCGAAGATGACCCGCGCCCGTTCACGGTGACCGGCGGTTTGCCCTATTTCGGTGGCGCGGGCAATGCCTACACGCTGATGTCGGTTGCCACGATGATGGATAAATTGCGCGCCAATCCGGGCAAGCGCGGCATGTGCACGGGCAATGGCTGGTTTTTGACCAAACATTCCTTGGGGCTTTATTCCACCCAAGCACCCGAAGGCGACTGGGCGCGCGAGCCGGTTTCGGTTCTGCAAGGAAAAATCGACGCCATGCCGACACTCGACCTTGACGAAGCGCCGACGGGGGCGGGACGCATTGAAACCTATACGGTCGCGCATGTCGGGGGTAAGCCTCCGCAGGGTATTCTGATCGGGCGTATGTTGGAAACCGACAAGCGCTTTGTGGCGCATATGACCGCCAATGGCGATCACGTTGCGCGGCTGATGCAAGAAGACGGCATTGGTATGACGGGCACATTGGCGCCCGATGATGACGGGTTCAATATTTTCACGCCGGATGCCTGATCCGGCATTTGGGCAGCAGGGATTTCTTCATGGGTAAAATTTACATGATACGCCACGGCAAAGCCGCCGCGGGTTGGGACGGCGATGCCGACCCGGGACTGGACGCAACGGGCCATGTTCAAGCAGAAGCCGTCGCGCAAGATTTGGCGACGCGATTAAGCGCGCCTGTCGCGCTTTACACCAGCCCGCTTCTGCGGTGCCGCGAGACGGCAAAGCCGCTCGAAGCCATGTGGCAGACCGAAGCGGTCGTCGAGGCGCGCGTGGCGGAAATTCCCTCGCCGATTGAGGATTTGGTGGCGCGCACAGTGTGGCTGCGGCGCGTGATGGCAGGGAGTTGGGATGAATTGTCGGCCGACCCGGACAGCGCTGGCATGGACTTCGAGGGCTGGCGGTCAGATGTTGTGCGCGCGCTGGTGACGCTGGGCAAGGGCGAAGATATTGTCGTGTTCTCGCATTTTATTGCGCTCAATGCCGCGTATTGCGCGGCCACAGGCGCCAACCAAATTGTTGCCTTCCGGCCCGATAATTGTTCGGTGAGCGTGTTTGAAACCGATGGCGATGCTTTGAGGCTGGTGACGCAAGGCCACGAAGCCGACACACAAGTGAATTGAAGCGAAAAAAATCCCGGCGCGGGCAAATCTTTTTGTTAACGCTTGGCGCGTATAAGGGGCTGGAAACAAGTTCTGCGTCCTGCTATAGAGCCGCATCAGTTGTGAGAAGGCGGGCGTGGCGGAATTGGTAGACGCGCCAGATTTAGGTTCTGGTGCCGAGAGGCGTGGGGGTTCAAGTCCCTCCGCCCGCACCACATGTTGATAAGACGATACCGGCAGAGAAAATGTCGGCGATGAGGAAAAAATGAATATTAAAGAAGTAAGCGCCGAAGGGCTTTCACGCGAATTGCAAATCACAGTACCCGCTGCCGATCTGGTTGCCAAACTTGACGCGCGCATCGACGACATCAAGGGCACCGTTCAGTTGAAAGGGTTTCGCCCGGGCAAAGTGCCCGCCGCGCATATTCGTAAAACCTATGGCGCCCAGCTTATGGGCGAGGTCATTCAGGAAACCGTCAACGAAACCAGCCAGCAAATGCTGACCGAGCGCGAAGAGCGCCCCGCCATGCAGCCTGAGATTAAGCTGGTGGGCGAGGTCGACCCGGTGATGCAGGGTGAGAGTGATCTGGTTTATGACATTAGTTTCGACATTATTCCGGCCATTGATTTGATCGATTTCTCAACCGTTAAGCTGACCCGTCCGGTGGTTGAGGTGGATGAAGAAAAAGTCGACGAGGCGCTCGACCGCCTTGCTTCGTCGCGCAAAGATTTCGAGCCGCGCGGCAAAACCGCTAAGGCGCGCGCGGGCGACCGCGTCAAAATTGACTTTATCGGGCGCATTGATGGCGAAGCCTTTGAAGGCGGCACGGCGGACGGGTTTGACCTGGAATTGGGTTCGGGGCAATTTATCCCGGGCTTTGAAGACCAGCTTATCGGCACCAAAGCAGGCGACACGAAAGACGTGGAAGTAGCGTTCCCGGAAGAATATGGCAATGCGGAACTGGCTGGCAAACCCAGCGTTTTCGAGGTCACCGTGCACGAGGTCAGCGCGCCCAAAGACGCTGAGATCAATGAGGAATTCGCCACCTCATTGGGCATGGAAAGTCTTGAAAAGCTGCGCGACGCCATTCGTGACCAGATCGGCAATGACTACACGCAAATGTCGCGTGGTCATTTGAAAAAGGATCTGCTCGACCAGTTGAGCGAAGGCCACAGCTTCGAATTGCCGCCGTCGATGGTGGCGTTGGAATTTGACCAGATTTGGCAGCAATTCCAGAACGAGTTGGAGCAGCAGGGTCAGAAAATCGACGAGCTTGACGAAAGCGAAGATGATTTGCGCGCCGAATATCAAGAGATCGCCGAACGCCGCGTCCGCACCGGCCTGGTGCTGGCTGAAGTTGGCAGCAAAAACGAAATTGATGTCACGCAGGAAGAGCTTAATCAGGGTTTGATCCAGCGCGTGCAGCAATTCCCGGGGCAGGAACAGCAAGTTTTTGAATATTTCCAGAAAAACCCCGAAGCCATGGCTCAGATCCGGGCGCCCTTATTTGAAGAGAAAGTCGTCGATTTTATCTGCGAAATGGCTGATGTGACAGATACGCCCGTCTCGATCGAGGCATTGATGGCCGAGCCGGGTGCGGCGGTTGAAGAAAAACCGGCTAAAAAAGCCCCGGCCAAGAAGGCCCCGGCCAAAAAAGCTGCCGCCAAAAAAGCCCCGGCCAAAAAACCGGCTGCCAAAAAAGCCCCGGCCAAGAAAGCTGCCGCCAAAAAAGCCCCAGCCAAAAAAGCCCCCGCCAAGGACGATAAGTAAACTTTCAAGGGGTTTTTTGCTTTTGCCCTTGGTCTTTTGACCAAAGCATCCCATTTTAGGGATTAGACATGGAGTTTACGATGCACGATCCGCTGGACACTTATATGAATTCGCTCGTGCCGATGGTTGTTGAACAATCCAACCGCGGCGAGCGTGCCTTTGATATTTATTCGCGTTTGCTGAAGGAGCGCGTGATCTTTGTCACCGGCGCGGTTGAAGACTATATGGCAAGTCTTGTGACGGCGCAGTTGTTGTTTCTGGAAGCTGATAATCCGAAAAAAGAAATCTCCATGTATATTAATTCGCCGGGCGGCGTGGTGACTTCGGGCATGGCAATTTATGACACCATGCAATATATCCGCGCGCCCGTTGCAACATTGTGCATCGGCCAAGCAGCGTCAATGGGCTCGCTGCTGCTGGCGGCCGGCGAAAAGGGCATGCGTTACGCTTTGCCCAATGCCCGTATTATGGTGCATCAGCCCTCCGGCGGCTTTCAGGGCCAAGCCTCAGACATTGAACGCCACGCACAGGAAATTCTCGATATGCGCGCGCGGCTCAATAAAATTTACGTGACGCATACCGGTCAGTCATTGCGTAAAATCGAAGACGCGCTTGAACGCGACACGTTTATGACAGCCGAGCAGGCGAAAGATTTCGGTCTGGTGGATGAGGTAACCGAGCGGCGCGCTGAGGGCGAAGCGAAAAGTGAATAGTTTTTTCGATCACGTTAATTTTCTTGAAGGCCCGGTTGCTTCATGGTGAAGTGGTGACGAATCGGTCCGGTTCACATTAAAATAACAATTTTGATACGTAAGCTTGAAAGGCGGAACCATGAGCAAAGTAGGCGGAAGCGGCGACGGTAAAAGTACCCTTTACTGCTCGTTTTGCGGCAAAAGCCAGCACGAAGTGCGTAAGCTTATTGCCGGCCCGACCGTATTCATCTGCGATGAATGCGTTGAATTGTGCATGGACATTATCCGTGAAGAGAGCAAGGCATCGCTCGTAAAAACCCAAGATGGCGTTCCGACGCCGAATGAAATTCTAGAAGTGCTGGATGATTATGTGATCGGTCAGCCGCACGCCAAACGCGTGTTGTCGGTTGCGGTGCACAATCATTATAAGCGGCTGAATCACGTCGGCAAAAATGGCGATGTCGAACTGGCAAAATCCAATATTCTGCTGGTCGGCCCGACCGGCTGCGGCAAAACGCTGCTGGCCCAGACATTGGCGCGTATCCTCGATGTGCCGTTCACCATGGCCGACGCAACAACGTTGACCGAAGCGGGTTATGTGGGCGAAGACGTTGAAAACATCATTTTGAAGCTGTTGCAGGCCGCCGACTACAATGTCGAGCGGGCCCAACGCGGCATCGTTTATATTGATGAGGTCGATAAAATCAGCCGTAAGGCGGATAATCCCTCCATCACGCGCGATGTGTCGGGTGAGGGCGTGCAGCAGGCGCTTTTGAAAATTATGGAAGGCACGGTGGCATCGGTGCCCCCGCAAGGTGGGCGTAAACACCCGCAACAGGAATTTTTGCAAGTCGACACCACGAATATACTGTTTATTTGTGGCGGCGCATTTGCCGGGCTTGAGCGTGTGATTTCCCAACGCGGCAATGAAACCTCGATCGGCTTCAACGCGCGCGTCGATGCGCCCGAAGAGCGCAATACAGGCGAATTGCTGAAAGAACTTGAGCCTGAAGATCTGCTGAAATTCGGCCTCATTCCGGAATTTGTCGGGCGTCTGCCCGTGTTGGCAACGCTGGAAGATTTGGACGAAGATGCGCTGGTGACAATTTTGAGCCAACCGAAAAACGCGCTGGTCAAGCAATATCAGCGCTTGTTCGACATGGAAGACGCGCAGTTGACCTTCAACGATGATGCGTTGCTCGCGGTTGCACGCAAAGCCATTGAGCGCAAAACCGGCGCGCGCGGACTGCGCTCGGTAATCGAAGGCATTTTGCTGGACACCATGTTTGAGTTGCCGTCCATGGAAGGCGTGCGCGAGGTGGTCATCAGCCGCGAAGTTGTCGAGGGCCAGGCCACACCGCTTTATATCTACGCCGATAAAAAAGACGAAGCGGCATCGGCACCGACAGCCTCCTGATTTAGGCTTCTGATCCAGGCTTTTTCACAAGGTTTTGCGTATCGGCTTTGCGCTCGAACTGGGCGAGATTGTCGCATTCATTGAAAATTCCGTGGATAATGCCCACATAGTCAGTGACGATTTGTTAGGAATCGCGAGTTAATTTATCGGGTAAGACCATAAAAGGAGCCGACCATGACTGACGAGACGACACCAGAAAAAACCATTCCGGTTGTGCTTCCGGTTCTGCCGCTACGCAATATTGTTGTATTTCCGGGCATGATTGTGCCGCTTTTTGTCGGTCGTGAAAAATCCATTCGCGCCTTGGAAGACGTGATGGCAGACGACAAGGAATTGTTGCTTGTCAGTCAAAAAGACGGTGATCAGGACGACCCGGACCCGTCCGGTATGCACGAGATCGGCACGGTCGGTTCGGTTTTGCAGATGCTCAAACTCCCCGACGGCACTGTCAAAGTGCTGGTTGAGGGCAATAGCCGCGCGCGGGTTCTTGAATATCTGGATAATGAGGCGTTTTTCGAGGCCAGCGCATTGGCGTTGCAAGACGAGGTTGGCGATGAAACCGAATTGAAAGCGTTGATGCGCTCGGCGGTGAGCCAGTTTGACGGCTATGTCAAACTGAACCGCAAAATTCCGCCGGAAGTTCAATCAAACATCAACCAAATCGAAGATCCGGTAAAACTCGCCGATACCATCGCCGGGCACCTCAATATTTCGCTGGAAGAAAAGCAGCAATTACTGGAAATTCTCTCGGTCGGCAAACGCCTGGAAGGTATTCTCGGCCATATGGAAGGCGAAGTCGGGGCTTTGCAGGTCGAAAAGAAAATTCGTGGCCGCGTTAAACGCCAAATGGAAAAAACCCAGCGCGAGTATTATCTGAACGAGCAACTCAAAGCCATTCAGAAAGAACTGGGCGAGGGCGAGGACGGCAGCAATGAAATCTTGGAGCTTGAGGAACGCATTGCCGAGACCAAGCTGTCCAAGGAAGCGCGCGAAAAAGCCGATGCCGAATTGAAAAAGCTGAAATCCATGGGGCCCATGTCGGCCGAGGCGACGGTTGTTCGCAATTATCTTGACTGGTTGTTGTCGGTGCCGTGGGGCAAAAAATCGCGCATCAAGAAAGACCTGACACACGCTGAGAACGTGCTGAATGCCGACCATTACGGTCTGGAAAAAGTCAAAGAGCGTATTTTGGAATATCTTGCGGTGCAGCAGCGGTCGAAAAAACTGCGCGGGCCGATTCTGTGCCTTGTCGGGCCTCCGGGTGTCGGCAAAACGTCACTGGGCAAATCCATTGCCGCGGCGACGGGGCGCGATTTTGTGCGTATGTCGCTGGGCGGGGTACGCGACGAAAGCGAAATACGCGGACACCGACGCACCTATATCGGTTCGATGCCGGGCAAGGTCGTGCAGTCGATGAAAAAGGTGAAGGCGGTAAACCCGCTCATGCTGTTGGACGAAGTGGACAAGTTGGGTGCCGATTATCGCGGCGATCCGTCTTCGGCGCTGCTGGAAGTGCTCGACCCGGAACAGAACAACGCCTTTAACGATCATTATCTGGAGGTCGATTATGACCTGTCCAATGTCATGTTCGTCACCACGGCAAACTCACTGAATATTCCGGGCCCATTGCTTGACCGCATGGAGGTTATTCGCATTGCGGGTTATACCGAGGACGAAAAAATTGAAATTGCCCGCCAACACTTGCTGCAGGACGCCATCAAAGAACATGGACTGCGCGTTGGTGAGTTCAGCATTGATGACGATGCTTTGCGTATGTTGATCCGGGTCTATACGCGCGAAGCGGGTGTGCGCGGCCTGAAACGCGAATTGGCGTCGCTGGCGCGCAAAGCCACAACCAAAATCGTCAAGGGCGAAGAAACCAGCGTGAACATCACAACTGATAATCTTGCTGATTATGCCGGTGTTGAAAAATATCGCTTCGGTCTGGCTGAGGTCGAAGACCAGGTGGGCGTCGTCACGGGGCTTGCCTGGACGGAAGTGGGCGGCGAATTGCTGACCATTGAAGGTGTTATGGTGCCCGGCAAGGGACGCATGACGACAACCGGCAAGCTGGGCGACGTGATGAAGGAATCAATTAACGCCGCTTCGTCTTATGTACGCGCACGCAGTACAGCGTTCGGCATTGAGCCGCCCGTATTCGAGCGCAAAGACATTCACGTGCACGTGCCCGAAGGCGCAACCCCCAAAGACGGCCCCTCGGCGGGCACAGCCATGGCGACGGCGATTGTGTCGGTCATGACGGGAATTCCGGTTCGCAAAGAGGTCGCGATGACCGGCGAGGTCACCTTGCGCGGTCGTGTGCTACCCATCGGTGGCTTGAAAGAAAAACTCTTAGCGGCGCTGCGCGGCGGCATCACTAAAGTATTGATTCCAAAGGATAATGAGAAGGATTTGACGGAAGTTCCTGAAAATATCCGCGCGGGTCTGGAGATTGTTCCGGTCGAGAATATGGACGAAGTGCTGGGCCATGCTTTGCAGCGTTTGCCTACGGCCATTGAATGGGACGAAGACGCCTATTATGCCAGCCAGCAAATTGCCCGCGGCGACGATCCTGAGGCCTCGCAACCCCATTAAGGCGCCGTTTAAGCACAAGGCTACCCCCAGAAATCTTTGGTTTTCTGCGACTTTTTTCTTTGACCGGTTATAGAATCGGCCAGTAATTTAGTATTGCAACAATATGAACCTAATCAGGAGGGGTTGCCATGAACAAAAATGATCTCGTGGGGCAGGTTGCCCAAGATACCGGGTTGTCCAAAGTTGACGCGGCCCGTGCCGTCGATAGTGTTTTCGACAATATTGCCGGATCTTTGAAAAATCAGGGCGAAGTTCGCCTTGTCGGATTCGGGACGTTTTCTGTTTCGCATCGCAAAGCAACGACGGGACGCAATCCGCGGACCGGCGAAACAATTCAGATCAGAGCGTCGAACCAGCCAAAATTCAAGGCCGGTAAAGCGCTTAAAGACGCCGTAAACTAGGTCTTCTTTTCTGGCATCGGCCATCATTGCGATGGCCGATGTTTTTTTTTGCATTTCCCAAACCGATGCGTTAGAACGCAAGGCCTGTGGGGCGGTTAGCTCAGCTGGGAGAGCATCTCGTTTACACCGAGAGGGTCGGCGGTTCGATCCCGTCACCGCCCACCATTTTCCTTCTTCGATACGTGTGTAAGGCGCGCGACCATTGGGCTTGACACAAGCCATGCGCGCACGTAAACGATATTTCTCCATGTAGACTGGAAATTCCGGTGACATGGGGTCGGGGGTGTAGCTCAGTTGGTTAGAGCGCTGGCCTGTCACGCCAGAGGCCGCGGGT
>CAJXCG010000065.1 GCA_913051715.1 uncultured Rhodobiaceae bacterium | reverse complement strand
CAGACGCTCCGCCCGAACGAAAAGCCGACAAAGTCTGGTCTGCCACCGTGGTTGATGCGCGGTGGCCCGCCTCGGCAAGCGCGGCGCGCAAAGCCCCGACGATCATACCGCGCACCAGCCCGCTATCGCGGAAGCGAACCTCAGTTTTTGCCGGATGCACATTGACATCAAGCTCGCTCGGATCAATATCGACAAAAAGTGCCAGCGCCGGATGGCGATTGCCGGCCAAAAAATCCTGATACGCGCCGCGCACCGCGCCGTTCAACAATTTGTCGCGCACCGGACGCCCATTAACAACGAGATATTGTTTTTGCGACGTGGCGTGATTAAACGTCGGCAGCCCGGCAAATCCATTGAGGCGCAGCGTGTCGCGTTCGGCGTGCACCGGCACCGCATTTTCGCCAAACGCCCTGCCCATAATCGCCGACAATCGCCGCAGCCGCGCATCCGCGCCGCTTTCGGCGGGCACGGCAAAACTCTGGCGACCATCGTTTGTGAGGCTAAAGCCGATATGGGCATGCGCCATGGCGAGGCGCTTCAGCGTATCGCTGACAGCCATGGTCTCGGCGCGGTCAGATTTCAGAAATTTAAGCCGCGCCGGAGTAGCATAGAAGAGGTCACGAACCTCAATGCGCGTGCCGCGCGTGCCCGCCGCTGGACGCATGTCGCCCGCAACACCACCAGCCACCTCGAGCGTGCTGGCCTCGGACGCATGCGCCGTGCGTGTTGTGATGGTCATTTTCGACACCGCACCTATCGACGGCAGGGCTTCGCCGCGAAACCCCAGCGAGGTGATGCGAAACAGATTATCGCCTTCATCGCCATCGGGCAGTTTTGACGTGGCATGGCGCTCCAGCGATAAGGCCAGATCGTCCGGGCTCATGCCGCAACCGTCATCTTCGACCCGTATCAGGCTTTTGCCACCTTTTTCCAGCGTCACATCGATGCGCTGCGCGCCCGCGTCAATGGCGTTCTCGACCAGTTCTTTCACCGCGCTGGCCGGACGCTCGACAACTTCGCCCGCGGCGATGCGGTTGATCGTGCCTTCGTCAAGGCGCCGGATGGTCATGTCGCCATGTCGAGCATATATTGCATCGCCTTTTTCTTGCCGTCTTCAACTGCCGGCTGATCAAACGCATCAATGCCCATCAGCGCCGCCGTCATAATGGTTTCCGCCATAAAATGCATCAGCAGCGCGCCGATAATCGTTTCTCCCGTGTCCGGCACTTGGATGTGACGCACCGGTCGACCATGTGCAATCATGGTGTCGCGGGTTGCGCGCGCCTCAGCATCGACAAGGTCACCCACGGTGCGATTGACCAAGAACCCAAGCGCCGGATCCGCACCAAAATCGGCAGGAACCTTCGGGCCAGTGCCGCGCGTCGGGTGGCTGATCACGGTGAACAGCTTGTCGTCCGGCCCGTCCAAATAAAGCTGCACCTGACTATGCTGATCCACCGGCCCCAGCGCATTGGCGGGCAGCGAGCCGCGCCCGCCCTTGCCGAGGCTCTCCGCCCACAGCTGACGGAACCAGAATGTCAGGCGGTCAAGGCGGTCGGCATAGGGCATCAACACGCTCACCATGCGCCCCGTCTGCATGTGTGCAAATTGCAGCGCCGCGCCCTGCATCGCGGCGTGTGCACCGGCATCGGCGTCAAACAGCGCAGCAATGGTTTCGCGCGCGCCAGCGCGGATCGCTTCGATATCGCATCCGGCGAGGCGCGCCGGCAGCAAGCCAACATTGGACAAAACAGCAAAGCGTCCGCCAATATCGGCTTCGTGATCCAGCACGTGCAGCGCGTATTTTTGCGCTAACCGACGCAAAGGGACATCGCCCGTGCCACAAATTGCATATATATGTTTGGCGGGCTCAAGGTCGGCGGCTTCCAGCGCCGGCAACACACAGCAAAGCTGCATCATGGTTTCAGCCGTGCCCCCCGATTTCGACACCACAAGAAACCCCGTTGCTTGCAAATCTTCCGGAGCCAAGAGTTGACCGAGGCTGGTGGCGTCCAGATTATCTGCAAAAACAAGCTGCGGCTGGCCGCGCAATCCCGACGGCGTTCCCCAGCCGTGAATTTGTGCCAACACTTGTGCACCAAGGCTCGACCCGCCCGTACCCAGAATAATGACGCGGGCAAACCCGCCCACCATCGCATCTGCAATTTCGTGCACGCCAGCCAAATCAGCGGTTTTGTCAGGTAGCGTGAAATGCGGCAACGGGTGTTCCCGCCACCGGGCCAGCGGCGTTTCCAGCGCTTTCATCGCGGCTTCAAACGGGGCGAGCGTGTCGGCTGCGATCGCGGCGGAAATGTCGAAATCGATTTGTGGCATGGCGGCGAATCTCCTATGCGGCTCCCATGATACTGTAACTGGGGCATTATTTTGCTTTTTGGCTGTGTACAATTTTGAAGAAAGTGCTAATTCTTGAAGCACGGGTAAGGTTTGGGAAGGTTCATGGAAGAAGCTGGCGAAGATAAATTATCGCGTCGCCTATTGGTGGTTGGGGCGTTGGCGGGCTTGTTGATCGCGTTGATTGCCAGCGCGCAAATCGAACGCAGTACCCTCACGCAATCCGGGGCGATCGCGCGGGTTAACGACGCGCATATCGACCGCACAGAATATGCCACCGCCTTGCAAGCGCTACTTTCCGACAAAACCAAGGCCCCCACAGCCCAAGACCGTCGCCTTGTGCTCGATCGGCTGATCGAAGAAGAATTGCTCGTCCAGCGCGGCATTGAGATCGGACTTTTGGAAGGCGATGCATCGGTCCGCAAAGCTGTCGCCCGCGCGGTTGTCGATTTCGCCATGACGCGCAACGCCCAAAAAGAGATTAGCGAAGACGAGTTGCGCGGCTTTTATGCCGCCAATGTCGCCCGTTTCACGCCCGCCGCGCGGCTGCAAATCGAGCGACTGTTCATCCGCCGCAGTGCAGACGCATCGGGCGATATGGCACGCCTTGACCGCGTGCGGAACGCGCTACGCCAGGGGCAGGACTTTGCCGAAACGGCGGCGCAATTCGGCGATGCGGTGCTGCCGCCGCTGCCGCGTTCATTATTACCACGCAAAAAAATGTATGATTATTTGGGCCCCCGCCTCACCGAAGCCGCGAGCCGACTGCCCAGCCCCAGCATCTCCGATGCGATCGCCGATGGCGATGGCTGGCATTTTCTCCGCATTGTACGCAGCGAGCCCGGCGCGCCGCCGGCATTTGACGATATTCGCCCGCAAATTCTAACCGCGCTGCAGCGCGAATCTGACGATGCCGCGCTCATCGACTATCTTGCTTGGCTGAAAGCGCGCGCGGCTATCTCATTGGCTGATGATGCACCGCAATGATCCGACTGCTGGTATTACTCTGTCTGCTCACCAGCCCCACGCTGGCGCATAATAAAAGCATAAGTTTTTCCGACTGGCTTTGGAACGGACGCGACATCGAAGTCATTTTCACCGTGTTGGCGCGCGACATTACGCTGCTGCCGCAAACCGCGCGCAGCGCCAACCTCACCACGGCTCTGTCCAACCACCTCACCGACAGGTTTGAACTGCGCCAAATCAACACCGCCTGTACGCTGACAAAACCTTTCGATGCACGCCCTGCGCGCGCCGGATATGTGCGGATGCAGGGCACGTTCCGATGCTTGAGCGAGAACGCCGCAATGCAGGTCACGAATAATGTTTTTTTCGACGTGATCCGCACCCATATTCACCTGGCGCGTGTACAAATTGGGCCACGCCGAACCATGCAAGGCCAAGAAGTGCTGTTCACCACCAATGAGCGCACGTTCACCCTAAACCCGATGGCGGAGCAAAAATTCGAGCCACGGCAAAACTTTTTCGAAGCCCTGACGCGCTATTTCCGGCTGGGGGTCGAACATATTGCTTCGGGTGTGGATCATCTGGCTTTTGTTTTATGTCTGGTTTTGCTGGCGACCAGCATCCGCCAACTGCTTATTTTGGTGTCCGGCTTCACGCTGGGTCACAGCCTGACGCTGGCGCTCTCCGCGCTGGGCGTGATGGCACCGAACGCCAGCATTGTCGAGGCGGTGATCGGCGCGTCGATCGCCGCGCTTGCCGCCGAAGGTATTTTGGCGCGTGCCGGGCTGATGCCCCGCGCCGGGCTGGTCGCGGCCGCGCTGATCTATCTCATTGCGGGCGTGTCGATTATTTTCACCGCACCGCTGCCACTGGCGGGTTGGGCGGGCTTCATGTTGTTTGCTGTAAGTTACGGCTTCGCGATCCGCAATGAGGCTGACCGACAGGCCGTTGCGCCGGTCATCACAGCGGCGTTTGGCCTGTTTCACGGCTTTGGCTTTGCCGGGTTGCTGCACGATGTCGGTCTGCCCGAAGGCCAGATCTTGAGCGGCCTTTTGGGATTTAACCTCGGCGTTGAATTTGGTCAACTCGTGTTTGTTTTCGTAATATTGCTGCCGCTCCGCATGCTTTTGCAGGATTTTCCATCGCCCAAAATCCGTTGGTCGGATATACTTGCGAGCATCTTGACCGCCTATGGTGTCTTTTTGTTTGTCCAGCGGGGGCTGTTGTAAATAAGCACTTATTCGGCGTCGCCACAGTGAGGATCAGTTCATGACCAATCGTTTTTTACAACATAGCGGTGCCAAATATCCGATTATTCAGGCCCCGATGGGCTGGATTGCACGCTCGCAACTGGCCTCCGCCGTTTGCGCGGCAGGGGGGCTGGGCATTATCGAAACCTCGTCCGGCGAAACCGACACGTGCAAGGCCGAGATCGAAAAAATGTTCGAATTGACCGACGCCCCATTTGGGGTCAATTTGCCGATCCTGTTTTTGAAAGACGACGCCATGCTCACCTATATTTGCGAGAGCGGCGTTAAATTCGTGACCACCTCGGCGGGCAGTCCGAGCAAGTTTATCGGCCCTTTGAAAGAGGCCGGAATTGTTGTTTATCACGCCGTGCCGACGGTCGAAGCCGCCATTCGCTGCGTCGAAGCCGGAATTGACGGCCTCGTCGTTGAAGGCGGCGAAGGTGGCGGGTTCAAAAACCCCGAAGAAGTCTCGACACTGGTTTTACTGCAAGCCATACGCGCCGCCGTCGACGTGCCGCTTGTCGCCGCTGGCGGCATTTGCGACGGGCGCGGCATGGCGGCGGCTTTCGCGCTGGGTGCCGAAGCGGTGCAAATGGGCACGCGGTTTGTATCATCAGCCGAAAGCCCGGTTCACGACAATTACAAATCCGCCATAGTCGATGCCCCGACCACGGGCACTTACGTGCTTAACAAAAAAGCGAGCCCGTGTATCCGCGCGCTCAAAACCGAGCGGACACACAAGATTTACGATGACGGGCTGATGCCGCCCGATACGTTCAAAAACATTCTTGATCTGTATTTTGGCGGCGACATGGAAGCATCCGTCGGGCTTGCGGGGCAAACCTCGGGCCTCATCCAAGAGGTCAAGCCGGTCGCAGATATTATTGAAACCATGATCGGCGAGTTTCACGACATCACCGCACGCATGGGTCGTCTGGCGGCGGACAAAAGTTTCTAGCGCTTAAAGGTCAAGCTTGCTCGGCGACACAATAATGCCGTCTTCATCGGCATAGATCCAATCGCCCGGATAAATGCGTATGTCTTCAAATTTAACGGGCACGTCGTAAATGCCGAGATTGCGCTTCTGGCTTTTGCGCGGGTGAACGCCAAGCGCCTTGATACCCACCGTTTCGGCAGCCAATTCAGCTGTGTCGCGCACGTAGCCATTGATGATAACGCCGGCCCAGCCATTACCGGCGGCCAGTTTTGCCAAATTTCCACCAAACAGCGCGCAGCGCTTTGAGGCGCCGCCATCAACCACCAGCACCCGACCGTCGCCGTCGGTTTCCACCGCAGCGCGGACTTTGGTATTGTCCTCAAAAGCCAACAACGTCTTGGCCGGCCCGCAAAATCGCTTGGCGCCGCCAAAGTTTTGAAATGTCGAGGCCAACACGTAAACCGCATCGCCATAATCATCGGCAATGTCGGTGGTGGCAAATAAAGCCGCACCCATAATTTGCTCCAAAAAAACAGACCTGCGGCTGGTTAAGCCGCAGGTCCGCGAAAAAAATCCTGAACCTTAAAACTGGTTCATTGTGTTGTCTTCACCCGAAGCCAGCAACGCATTGTCGCCGGAGAAATATTCCTTGTGATCATCGCCAATATTCGAGCCGGCCAGATCTTGGTGTTTGACCGAAGCCTGATCGCGGCGAATTTCTTGGCGCTGAATATCGCGGACATAAGCCAGCATACCCAGATCTCCAAAATAGCCTTCCGACAGAATATCAACCCCCAGGGCCGTTTCGTGATAGGTCGGCAGGGTGATGAGATGGTGGAAAATACCGGCCTCACGCGCGGCATCGGCTTGGAATGACTGCACCAGCTTGTCGGCCTCGGCCGCCAGTTCGCTGTCATCGAATTTCACATCCATCAGGCCGCGCGGTGTGCTCGCAGGGTCAGGATAGGCCGACACGTCTTTGCCTTCGGATTGCCATTCGGCATAGACCTGCTCGCGGAAGGCCAGCGTCCAGTTAAAGCTGGGCGAATTATTATATACCAGCTTGGCATCGGGAATAACTTGGCGCACGCGGTTAACCATGCCGGCAATTTGCGCGACATTCGGTTTTTCAGTTTCGATCCAAAGCAAATCTGCACCGTTTTGCAAAGAAGTGATGCAGTCCAGCACGACGCGGTCTTCGCCGGAGCCTTCTTTGAACGCATACAGGCCGTTTGGCAGGCGCACCGGTTTGACGATTTCACCATCGCGTACCAGTGTTGTTTCGCCGTGACCGATTTGTGTGGCATCTGCTACGGGTTCGGTTTTCAAAAAGCTGTTATATTGGTCAGCCAGATCGCCGGGGGCTTGCGATACCGGAATTTTCTGGGTCAGACCGGCACCGAGCGAGTCCGTGCGCGCAACAATAACGCCATTTTCAACGCCCAGTTCCAAAAACGCGTAGCGCACGGCGTTGATTTTCGACAGAAAGTCTTCATGCGGCACGGTCACTTTACCGTCCTGGTGGCCGCACTGTTTGGCGTCCGACACCTGATTTTCGATCTGAATACAGCAAGCGCCCGCCTCGATCATTTTCTTCGCCAGCAAATATGTTGCTTCTTCATTGCCGAAACCCGCGTCAATGTCTGCGATGATCGGCACAATATGGGTTTCAAAATTATCAATCGCCGCCAGCGCCGCATCAACGTCGCCGCCATTGGCGCGCGCATCGTCCAAATCGACGTATAAATGGCGCAATTCGCGCGCATCGGCCTGCTTCAAAAATGTGTAAATTTCTTCAATCAGCGCGGGCACAGAGGTTTTTTCGTGCATGGACTGGTCGGGCAGCGGACCAAACTCGGAACGCAGCGCGGCAACCATCCAGCCGCTCAGATAAACATAGGACTTCTTGACGCTTTTGCGATGGCGCTTCACAGCCATCATCATTTGCTGCGCGGTAAAGCCGTGCCAGCAGCCCAAAGACTGCGTGTAGCTTGCGCTGTTAGCGTCGTAATCGGCCATGTCCTGGCGCAGAATGTCAGCCGTATAACGGGCAATATCCAGACCGGTATTGAACCGATTTTGCAGCTGCATGCGGGTGATATATTCCGGGTTCAAGGCCGCCCATGCGGTGCCTTTGCCCTCAAGCATGGCTGAATGTTGTTTGACCAGATCGCTATATTTGCTCATTTGCAAATCCTCTTTATGTCGGTTGGGGAGTCGATGGCGCACACATACACAGCCCACATGCAAATGTCGAGAAAAGATTAACTATCTGAAATTATTAAAGTTAAAAAGTTTACACCATTATCGTAATTTTCTGTTATATATGTAAAACTTGTAAACATTCAGACCGTCATGGACGCGCATAACCATCTGAGAAACAACCGTTTTATGTCAGAAACATCATCTCCCCCCGGCCGGCTTGTTGAGCGCAAATTATTTGCCGGGCCGCGCATCCGACGCTTACGCCGCGAACTTGGGCTGACCCAAGCCGCCATGGCGGCGAGCCTCGGCATTTCAACCAGCTATCTGAATTTGCTGGAACGCGATCAGCGTCCGGTTTCAGCGCAAATATTACTGCGCCTCGTGGATGTTTTTGACATTGACCCGCGCGGACTGGCCGGCGATGAAGAAGCGCGCGCGCAAGCGCAGTTGCACGAAGTTTTCGCCGACCCGATGTTTCGTGACACGCCCCTATCGCAAGCCGAATTGAAGGATTTGGCAGCGGCCAGCCCGGTTGCTGTGGACGCGTTGGCGCGCCTCTATCAGGCCTATCTTGAGAGCCGCACGACAACTTCCATGCTGGCCGAACGCTTGGCGGGTGACCCCAATGCGGAAAACCCCGAAGCATTGCTGGCGCTGGAAGAAGTGCGTGATTTTATCAACCAGCAGGGCAATCATTTCGGCGCTCTGGATGCGGCGGCCGAGGAGCTTTATGCCAATGCGGTGGGCGAGCATGACGAGCCTTATCTGGCCTTGCGCGCGCGGCTGCAGTCCAACCACCAAATATCGACCCGCATTGCGCCCGTCGAGGTGATGGAGAACACGCTGCGCCGGTTTGACCGGCATCGGCAGACGATTTTTCTGTCCGAACTGCTTGACCAGCCGGGGCGGTCTTTCCAACTGGCCTATCAACTGGCTTATTTCGAGCAAATGCCCGAAATCGAGAATATTATCCGAGCCTCGGGGCTGGAAAACGACAATGCCCGCACCGTTGCGCGCATTTCGCTGGCGAATTATTTCGCCGCCGCCGTGCTGATGCCCTATGGCCTGTTTCTCAAAACGGCGGAAAACAACCAATATGATATTACTTTGCTGGGGCGGCGTTTCGGCACCAGCTTCGAGCAGGTCTGCCACCGGCTGACCACGCTGCAACGCCCCAATGCGCGCGGTATTCCGTTTTTCCTCATCCGTGTCGACAATGCCGGTAATATTTCCAAGCGGTTTTCAGCCGCCGGCTTTCATTTTGCGCGTTTCGGCGGCACCTGCCCGCGCTGGCATGTGCATGATGCATTCCGTATTCCGGGCAAAATTTCCACCCAAATTGTGCAAATGGAAGATGCCACGCGTTATTTTTCAATCGCGCGCACCGTCAGCCGCGATAATTCCGGCTTTGGCGTGCCCGACAACCAATTCGCCATCGGGTTGGGTTGCGAGATCAGCCATGCCCAGCGCTTGGTTTATTCGCGCGGCATTAATCTTGATGTCGAAGCGGGCGATACGCCGATCGGGGTTAATTGCCGCTTGTGCGAGCGCCATGATTGCAACCAGCGGGCCACACCCTCGGTCAATCGCAATTTGCGTTTGGACGAACATGTGCGAGGCCTCTCGCCCTTTGGGTTTTGAGCGGTTGCGCTTGCGGAAATCCTCATGACACGTTAGGGATGTGCACACAGGAGTTGGGCTGCACCGATGGCGAAAAAGCAGAAAATATTCAAACCCAAAGCGCGGGTGCCGCGCGGCTTTCGCGATATGGCGGGCCAAGAATTGGCGCTGCAACAGCGCATGATTGCCACCATTTCTGAGGTTTATCAAAGCTATGGATTTGATGCGCTCGACACCTCTGCCTTCGAATATGCCGATGCGCTGGGCAAGTTTCTGCCCGATGCCGACCGCCCGAATGAGGGTGTTTTCGCGCTGGAAGATGACGACAAGCAATGGCTCAGCTTGCGCTATGACTTAACCGCGCCGCTGGCGCGCTATGTCGCGGAAAATTATGACGCGCTGCCCAAGCCCTTTCGCCGCTTTCAGTGGGGCCCGGTCTGGCGCAA
>CAJXCG010000064.1 GCA_913051715.1 uncultured Rhodobiaceae bacterium | reverse complement strand
AGACTGGCGCACCCGAGAGGATTCGAACCTCTGACCTCTGCCTTCGGAGGGCAGCGCTCTATCCAGCTGAGCTACGGGTGCTCTAGGGGCGTTATAGCCAGTTCGGCGGATTTTGGCAAAGACTTCGCTGGGAATTCGCTGGGCCCCAATCGGGCGCAGGCTCTTACAGCGATGAGGGCCCGGTGAGTTTCATGAACACGGTCTCGAGGTCGGCTCCCTCGCTGGCGAGATCGGCAATTTCGATGCCGCTGTTTTGCACTTGCGCCAACACCTCGCCGGCGGCTTGCTGGCCGGGATTATACTGCACGGCCAATTGCCCGTCATCGCGCAGCGCGCATTGCAGACCGGCGATCACCGGGGCAGCCGCCAATTGCGTGCTTGGCCGGATCACGAGCGTTTTATTGTCGATCTGTTGCAGGAGGTTTTGCGTCTTGTCGCAGGCCACCACCGCGCCATTGTCGATAATGGCGATGGTGTCGCACAGCTCTTCGGCCTCCTCCAGATAATGCGTGGTCAGCATGATCGTGACGCCCTGACGGTTCAGATCAATAACATAATCCCAGAGCTGGCGCCGCAATTCGATATCGACGCCCGCTGTCGGCTCATCCAAAACCAGAACCGGCGGGTTGTGCACCATGGCTTTGGCAACCAGCAAACGCCGCCGCATGCCGCCCGACAGCGTGCGCGCATAGGCTTGGGCTTTGTCGGCCAGCCCCATGGCTGACAGAATTTCCATCGTGCGGCGCTGGCGTCGCGGCACGCCGTAAAGTCCGGCTTGCAGATCCATAATCTCGGCCGGGGTAAAAAACGGATCAATGCTCAATTCTTGCGGCACAATGCCGATCGAGGCGCGCGCCTGGCGCGGATTGGCGTCAATATCAAACCCCCAAATATTCGCGCTGCCGCCGGATTTGATGACCAGCCCGGCGAGAATATTGATAAAGGTCGATTTGCCCGCCCCATTGGGCCCAAGCAGCCCGAAAATCGCCCCGCGCGGAATATCCAGATCAATGCCTTTCAGCGCGTGTTTTGCGGGCTGG
Organism: uncultured Rhodobiaceae bacterium; assembly: GCA_913051715.1. Taxonomy (GTDB): domain Bacteria; phylum Pseudomonadota; class Alphaproteobacteria; order RS24; family RS24; genus UBA7378. Next base: position 8,789 of record CAJXCG010000064.1, on the reverse strand, counting down.
TTGCCGCCCGCCTTATAGGTTTTTTGAAGATTGCGCGCCGATAGTGCAATCGGTGGTTGCGGGGGATTATCCATGAAAAACTCCTGCCCAACATGTAACACCGCGCGCGGTGTTCGGCAAACGCTGCACTGGATGTTGGGGACGGAATGTGGTGGCGGGTTTTATCGCGCGCCATCTCTGCTAAAATTTGTCCCGACTCGGTTCAACAAGGATTTCTCATGGCAGCGCCCTCAAAACTCAGCTCCGGCGATCATCTCTATCTGGTGGACGGCTCCGGTTATATTTTCCGCGCCTATCATGCGCTGCCGCCTTTGACGCGCAAATCTGACGGATTGCCGGTTGGGGCGGTGTCGGGGTTTTGCAATATGCTGGTCAAGCTGCTTGACGAAATGGACGATGCGGAAACACCAACCCATTTGGGCGTTATTTTCGACGCCTCCGGGCGCAGTTTCAGAAATGACATTTATCCCGATTATAAAGCCCACCGGCCGCCCGCGCCGGAAGATTTGGTGCCGCAATTCCCGCTCGTGCGCGATGCGGTGCGCGCCTTCAACATTCCCGCCATTGAAGAAGAAGGCTTTGAAGCCGATGATTTGATCGCGACCTATGCCGATGTCGCGGCGCAGGCGGGCGCGCGGGTAACGATTGTGTCGTCGGACAAGGATTTGATGCAGCTTGTCGGCGGTACCATAGACATGGTCGACACAATGAAAGACAAAAAGATCGATGCCGATGGCGTCATGGAGAAATTCGGTGTGGCGCCCGCACGCGTCATCGACGTTCAAGCGCTGGCCGGCGACAGCGTGGACAATGTGCCGGGCGTTCCGGGCATTGGCATCAAAACAGCGGCGCAGCTTATCGATGAATTTGGCGATCTGGACGCGCTGCTTGCGCGTGCTGAAGAAATCAAGCAACCCAAGCGGCGCGAAAATCTTGTGAATTTTGCCGAGCAAGCGCGCATCAGCCGTGACCTTGTGACCTTGCGACGCGATGCGCCGATGCCTGTCGCGCTCAAAGACATGGCGCGCGCCGCGCCTGTGGCGGCAAATCTCATGGGTTTTTTGAAGGCCATGGAATTTAACACGCTGACGCGGCGTCTGGCCGAGCGCTATGATATCGACCCAGAGGCGCATGCGGCGTCTGAGGCGCTTGCTGCTAAAACAGAAAGTGCCGAGCATAATGCGGCGGCCGGGCAATCGGCTGCGGCACAAACCGGCGAACAGGGCGCTTATCGGCGTCCGCCGGCAGACCTGCCCGCACTGGATGTGTCGGCTTATTCTTGCGTGACGCGTGCCGATGATTTGCGCGACTGGGTGGCGCGCGCCACACGCAATGGCGTTGTTGCCATCGATACCGAAACCGATGGTCTGGACGCCATGCAATGCCGCCTGGTCGGTATTTCACTGGCGGTCGCACCGGGCGAGGCGTGCTATGTGCCGCTGGCGCATGGGGTGGGCGACGGGCTGGATTTGGGTGATGAGACACCCGAACAGCTTGATACGAAAACCGCACTCGGCGTGCTTGCACCCATGCTTGCCGATGCCTCGGTTTTGAAGGTTTTGCAAAACGCCAAATTCGACCTGCAAGTGCTGGGTCGGCGCGGCGTGTCGGTCGCGCCGGTCGATGACACCATGCTGATTTCTTATGCGCTGGGGGCGGGCGCACACAGTCATGGTATGGATGAACTGGCGCAGCGGTTTTTGGGCCATACGCCAATCTCGATTAAGGAACTGCTGGGCACGGGCAAAAATCAAATCACTTTTGACCGCGTGCCGATAGGCGAGGCGACGCGCTATGCGGGCGAAGATGCCGATGTGACATTGCGGCTGTGGCACCATTTGAAGCCGCGACTGGCGCGCGAAGGCGTCGCCAGCGTTTATGAAAGCACGGAACGCCCGCTGGTGCAGGTCATCACGGATATGGAGCGCGAAGGCGTGCTGGTTGACCGGGCGGTGCTGTCACGCCTGTCGGGTGAATTCGCGCAGAAAATGGCGGCGATGGAAGACGAGATATACGCGCTGGCCGGCGAAAAATTCAATATTGCCAGCCCCAAACAGCTTGGCGATATTTTGTTTGATAAAATGGGCCTGTCGGGCGGCAAAAAAACCAAAACCGGCGCTTGGGGCACGGGCGCCGATGTGCTGGAGGGGCTGGCCGAGGCCGGCAACGCGCTGGCCGCAACGGTTTTGGATTGGCGCGGGCTGGCAAAGCTCAAATCAACCTATACCGATGCGCTGCCCGATTTCGTCAATCCCGAAACCGGCCGTATTCATACCTCCTATTCCATGGCCTCGACGACGACGGGACGGCTTTCGTCATCCGACCCGAATTTGCAGAATATTCCGGTTCGCACGGATGATGGGCGGCGCATTCGCACGGCGTTTGTCGCCGCCGCCGGCAATAAGCTGGTCAGTGCCGATTACAGCCAGATTGAGCTGCGGATATTGGCGCATATGGCGCAGATTGACAGCCTGCGCCAAGCCTTTGCCGACGGGCTCGATATTCATGCCATGACCGCCTCGGAAATGTTTGCTGTGCCGCTTAACGAAATGACGCCGGATGTGCGCCGTCGTGCCAAGGCGATTAATTTCGGCATTATATACGGCATTTCAGCTTTCGGCCTCGCCAATCAGCTGGGCATTTCGCGCAGCGAGGCGGCGGCCTATATTGATGCGTATTTTGAGAAATTTCCCGGTATTCGCGACTATATGGAGGCGACGAAAACCGAAGCCCGCGCGCAAGGTTATGTGTCCACCCTGTTTGGTCGCAAAGTGCATGTGCGCGAAATCAGTGCCAAAATTCCGGCGCGGCGCGCTTTCGCCGAGCGCGCGGCCATTAATGCGCCGATACAAGGAACCGCGGCCGATATTATCCGGCGCGCCATGATCCGCCTGCCCGAGGTGCTCACACGCCTTAAAAGCGCGCGCATGTTGTTGCAGGTGCACGATGAGTTGATTTTCGAGGTGGCTGAAGAAGAGACCGATGCGCTGATATCCAGCGTCGTTTCAGTGATGGAAACCGCGTGCCAGCCCAGGCTCACGCTTTCCGTGCCCTTGGTGGTGGACGCTTGCGCCGCAGATAATTGGGACGAAGCACATTAGTATTACCTAATATTATAAAAAACGAATAAATAGGAATTTTTAAGTTTATAGGCCGATAAAATATGACTATTCAGCAGCTAAAGCCGCAGCGCGCACATTATCGTCGACATGGTCGATGAATTTGGCAAAATTCTCGACAAACATGCCGACAAGTTTGGCGGCTTGCGCGTCATATGCGGATGGGTCTGCCCAAGTGTCGCGTGGGTTCAGGATTGACCCGTCAACGCCGGGAACTGATACAGGTACTTCAAAGCCGAAATTCTCATCCGTGCGGAAATCCACTGCATTCAGGCTGCCATCCAGCGCGGCCGACAAAAGCGCGCGGGTTTCGCGGATCGGCATGCGGTTGCCAATGCCATAGGCACCGCCGGTCCAACCGGTATTGACCAGCCAGCAGCTTGCGCGGTGCTCGGCAATGAGGTCGCGCAACAAATTGCCATATTCGGACGGGTGACGCGGCATGAACGGCGCGCCGAAACAGGTCGAGAAAGTGGCTTCCGGCTCGGTAACACCTTTTTCCGTGCCCGCAACTTTTGCTGTGTAGCCAGACAGGAAATGATACATGGCTTGGCTGGGGGTCAGCCGCGAAATCGGCGGCAACACGCCAAACGCATCGGCGGTCAGCATGATGATATTGCTGGGATGCCCGGCGCGGCCCGTGTCGGACGCGTTCGGTATGAACGCGAGCGGGTAAGCACCGCGCGAATTTTCTGCCAGCGAATTGTCGAAAAAGTCCAACTCACGGGTCTCGGGGTCCATAACCACATTTTCCAGCACCGTGCCGAAACGCTGGGTGGTGGCATAGATTTCCGGCTCGGCTTCGGCCGACAGATTAATCATTTTGGCGTAACACCCGCCCTCGAAATTAAACACGCCATTTTCCGACCAGCCATGCTCGTCATCGCCGACGAGAATACGGTTCGGGTCGGCGGACAGGGTTGTCTTGCCCGTGCCGCTCAAACCAAAAAAGACGGCTGCATCGCCGTCTTGCCCCACATTGACCGAACAGTGCATCGGCATGACGCGCTTGGCCGGCAGGGTGAAATTCAACATGGAGAAAACCGATTTTTTGGTTTCCCCGGCGTAAGAAGTGCCCGCAATCAACACCATTTTACGCTCGAAATTCACCGCGATCACGGTTTCGGTGCGGCTGCCATGGCGGGCCGGGTCGGCCTTGAAACTTGGGAAATTCATAATCACAAATTCCGGATCAAACGCATCCAGTTCTTCGGGCATCGGCTCGATCAGAAGGTTTTGGATAAACAGCGAATGCCACGCCAGTTCGGTAACAACCCGCGTCGCCAGACGGTGCGTCGGGTCGGCACCGCCGAACAGGTCTTGCACCAGCAATTCCTTGCCATCGGCATGCGCCAGCATGTCTTCCAACAGCGCGTCGAAATGCGCCGGGGTCAAGGATTTATTATTGTCCCACCAGACGCAGTCTTCGGTAAACGCATCGCGCACGATGAATTTGTCTTGCGCCGAGCGGCCCGTATGCTGACCGGTTTTAACCAAAAGCGGCCCGCTGGCAGCTATTTCGCCTTCGCCGCGCGCCAGTGCCATTTCGTAAATTTCGGCAGGGCGCAGGTTCCAATGCACAGCCTTGGCTTTGCCCAGACCTTGACCATCAATACCATTTTTACTAATATGAAAACCGCTCTGATCCATCACGGATGCTCCTCTCGCCGTCAATATCCCTCGCTACAGATGGGCGACTATATTAACAATGGCGCGTGAGTGCAAGCAGACTGCCACACGATAACCACATTTCATGTTAATGTTGAACGGCTCGAAAAACAGCCCCGCCGCGCTTTGCGTCCAACGCAATGTGCAGCGCCGAGAAACAGGATTGCGACGCGATGGCCGAGATTGTTCTGGTCGATGATGATGCCAATATTTTGGCTTCGGTACGGATTGCGCTGGAGGCCGACGGTTTCCGTGTACGCAGCTATACGGACGGCCATTCAGCGCTTGCCGCCCTCGAAACCCAACCTGCCGATATTGGCGTGTTCGACATAAAAATGCCGCGCATGGACGGGTTGGAATTGCTGCGAAAATTGCGCCAAAGCAGCACAATGCCAGTGGTTTTTCTCACCTCGAAAGATGACGAAATCGACGAGGTATTCGGTCTCAAAATGGGCGCAGACGATTATATCACCAAGCCGTTTTCGCAACGGCTTTTGATCGAGCGTATTCGTGCCATATTGCGGCGCAGCGCCGCGCGCAGTGAAAAACCCACAAGTGCGGGGAAATCGGCAATTAGTCAGGGCCATTTGCATCTCGATCATGAACGTCATGACTGCCTGTGGAAAAACCAGCCCGTAAACCTGACGGTCACTGAGTTTTTGATCATTGACGCGCTGGCGCAACGCCCGGGTGTGGTAAAAAGCCGCGACTCGCTGATGGATGCGGCTTATGATGATCAGGTTTATGTGGACGACCGAACGATTGACAGTCATATCAAAAGGCTGCGCCGCAAATTTCGCGCTGTCGATGGCTCTTTTGACGCCATCGAAACGCTTTATGGCGTCGGTTACAGGTACAAAATATCATGACATCGCCGCGTCCGCGTGAGGGCACAAAGCGCCGCCGCCGCCTGCTGGCGCGGCTCATCGGCCTCAATATGTTGGGGCTGATCGTTCTCGCGGGCGGGTTTCTGGTATTGTCGGAATCGCGGCAATTTTTGACCAATGCCTATAAACAAAGCCTTGAAGCCCAAGCGCGCATCGTGGCCGGCGCGCTCAGTCAAACCGTGATTAACCGCAATTTCCAATTCTTTGACCCGTCGCTTTTCGGCCCCATGATTGGCGGGCGCAACGGGCCCGATTGGGAAATACGCGAAGCCACGAAAATCATGCGCCGCGTGACCAGCACCACCAATGCGCGTATCCGGCTTTATGGACGCGACGGGTCGCTGGTGCTCGACAGCGCCAATATGGACCGCAGCATAAATGTCATTTCGCGCGAATTGCCTCCCTTGCCAGGCACATCCGGCCGCCAAGATTGGCCCAAGCGCATCATGGCGGCGCTGCGTGGGCTGTTTCAGGCCGAAAAACCCATCCTCACGGAAGTTAATGCGGCGGAAGGTTATAATCTGCCCGAAGTGGTCTCGGCCATAAAGGGACGCGCCGCCAGCTTGCAGCGGCAAAACCCGGACGGTGCCGATATTTTGACCGTGGCGGTGCCGGTGCAAGGCTATCGTGCCATTATCGGGGCATTGATGGTGTCAACGCGCCCGGGCGAGATTGACGCGATTATCAGCGCCGAGCGTCGCGTTGTCATTGAATTGGCGCTCATCGCGCTGTTGGTCAGCCTGCTAACCTCGCTATTGCTTGCCAGCACGATTACCGAGCCGGTGCGTAAGCTGGCAGGCGCCATGCGCGTGTTCAACCGCACCTCGCCAACCTTGCCGGGGCCGGACACCATTCCCGACCTGTCGCGGCGCGGCGATGAGATCGGCGATCTGTCAGTGGCTTTGCGCGAAATGACCGAACAATTATTGGAACGCATCAACACAATCGACCGCTTTGCCGCAGACGTCGCCCATGAATTGAAAAACCCACTCACCTCGTTGCACAGCGCTGTGCAGTCTTTGGAAACCACGACAAGCCCGGAACAGCAAGCCGAGATGAAACGCATTATCCAGAACGATGTGCAACGCCTCAATCGCCTGATATCCGACATCTCAAACGCCACGCGGCTGGATGCAGAGCTTAATCGAGGGGAAACCGAGCCGTTTGATTTGGCCGAACTTGTACACGAAATGGGTGCGGGCCTTGCCCCCAGCATCAAAGAAGCCAGCGACATCACGCTGATCACCAGCGCCGATCAGTCCGCTCCGGTAATGGCGCAAAAGCCCCGCATTGCCCAGATCATCGACAATCTTGTGTCCAATGCGGTTTCCTTTACGCAAAAAAACGGCAAGGTGTATCTGCGCGTGCTGGTGGGCGCAGATGAGATAAGGCTGGTGGTCGCCGATGAAGGCCCCGGCATTGCCGCCGAAATGACCGAACGGATTTTTGAACGCTTCTACAGCGATCGCAGCGGTGCCGCGGCCACGCCCAGCGCCCATGGTTTGCCGGCCGGTGGACACTCGGGCTTAGGCTTGAGTATTTCGCGCCAGATCGCGCGCGCGCATGGCGGCGAACTCGTGGCCGATAATCGGCCGGACGGGGTCGGTGCTTATTTCACGTTGATTTTACCGCGCGAGGGGCGCGCAAGCGCATGACCCGCACACCCGACACCCACCCGGACACCCCGCCCGCCACCAAGCCCACCACCGCATCTACCTCCGGACAGGCCACTGTGCACGCTACCGCAATCGCCCTGCCCGCAGGCGGGGTGCTGCTGACCGGGCCATCAGGGTCGGGCAAATCCAGTCTCGCCTGTCGCCTGATCGCCCGCCATGCCGCGCGCCTGGTCGCGGATGATCGTGTGCGCCTGGTGGCGCATGAAAATGATCTTTTTGCCGAAGCGCCAACGCGGCTTGCCGGGCTTATCGAAGTGCGCGGCATCGGTATTTTGCGGTTGGACTACATTGCGCGCGCGCACCTAAATCTGGCGATTGAACTCGTGCCGGCCGAGGCCGTCCCGCGCATTGCCGAACCGCAATATCTTGATCATGCGGGGCGCCATCTTCCACTCCTTCGTCTGCATGCATTTGACAGCGACATTCATGCTAAAATCGAACTGGCGCTGACGCATATTGCCAATGGCGGCTTTCGCGAAGACGGCATATACAGCTAGGCGCGCAGGCGCGATAAGGCTTGTCATGGGCGCATGCAAACGGCACATTGAAATTGGTCGGATAATCGAAACCAGCTGGGGAACAAAGCAATGATTGGCATGGTCTTGGTCACACATGGAGCATTGGCGGAAGAGTTTCGCGCCGCGCTGGAGCACGTCGTCGGGGCGCAGGAAAATCTCGCGACCATCTGCATCGGGCCGGATGATGATATGGAAAAGCGCCGCGAGGATATCGTCGACGCCATTGTCAATGTGGACAAGGGCAAAGGCGTGGCGCTTTTGACCGACATGTTTGGCGGCACGCCTTCCAACCTCGCCATTTCGCTGCTTGAAAAAGACAAGGTTGAAGTGGTGGCCGGCATTAACCTGCCCATGCTGATAAAGCTGGCAAGTATACGCGACAGCGAACCGCTTAACGTAGCGGTGCTGGAAGCCCGGGACGCGGCGCGCAAATATATCTCCGTCGCCAGCGAAGTGCTTGCCGGAAGCCAAGAGTAGCCGCCCGTGATTGAACGCAAGTTGACGATCGTCAACCGCCGCGGTCTGCACGCGCGGGCTTCGGCAAAATTCGTAAAATGTGCCGAAATGTTTCAATCCGAAATTCACGTACGCAAAGACGATGATGTCGTCGTCGCAACCTCAATCATGGGTCTCATGATGCTGGGTGCCAGCCTTGGCTCTGAGATAATTTTGCAGGCCAGCGGGCCCGATGCTGACGCGGCCGTGGCGGCGCTCACCCGTCTCGTCGAAGATAAATTCGACGAGGTCTGAGCCCAAAAAGGCACGCCCATCACAATATAAAGATTTCTTTATATCTGGTTGCGGAGAGCGCCGCGGCCTGATACAACCCGTGATAGTGAATTCATGGCCTTAAAAAGGATTTGTTATGACCGCAGATTACAAAGTCGCTGATATCTCGCTCGCCGATTGGGGGCGCAAGGA
>CAJXCG010000063.1 GCA_913051715.1 uncultured Rhodobiaceae bacterium | reverse complement strand
CCCCTGCCGCATCCGCAGATTATTGATCACCCACGGCCCAAGAATAAAGCTGATGATGAGCGCCGTCATAACGGCACCCCCGGCCCTGAAGGTGATGTAAGAAAACAGATTGGCACCGGGGACAGACCCCTTAAGCGACATCATCAACTCATACAGCATTGCGTTGCTCCTCTTGTTGATCGGCGCGCGTGGTGGCGGCGTCAAGCAGCGCGTCGACGACGCGGTTCATCTGGCTGGCATGCGAACCTTTGACCATGACGACATCGCCTGCGTGGATTTCCGATTGCAGAATTTGTGTCAGCGCTTCCGGCGACGCGGCATGTTTGCCTCTGCGGTCAGCCGGCAGATGGGCGAACATATGCGCCATTTGCGGCCCGCAGCTAAACACCAGATCGATATCGACCGTGCCCATAAGGCTCGCAATGTCGACATGCAGATCGGTTGACGCCGCGCCCAATTCCGCCATATCGCCCAAAACCGCAATGCGGCGACCCTGGCCGAGGCGTGGCATCAGATTTAGCGCTTTGATGGCCGCCGACATGGAAGCGGGATTGGCATTGTAGCTTTCGTCAATAAGCACGCATGTGCCGCCCGCGACATCCAGCACATGCCGCCGCCCGCGCCCGCTGAGCGCCTCGACCTCTGCAAGCGACAGCGCCGCCAGCGCAAGATCACCGCCAGCCGCCTCGACCGCGCCCAAAACAGCCATACTATTGCTGACGTGATGGGCACCGGGCGCCCCGACCTTGAAAGTCACTTCGGCATCGCCAATGCGCGCGCTCACGCAGCTACATGTTTCATGCAGATAAATTTTGCTGGCGAAAATATGCGGACGTTCCGCCCGCGCCGCGCTTTCGTCGACACTGAAGCTGCGAATATCGGCAATGTTGCGCGCCCGCGCCAGTTCCACGAGCAGATCGCTATGCGGATTATCCGCCGGAATGATAACGGTACCGCCATCGACCACGTCACCGGCCAAATCGTTGAAAATCTCGCCCTTGGCACGCGCGATATCGGCTTCGTTGTCGAAATGTTCAATATGCGCGGTGCCGACATGGGTGATGATGGCGCAATGGGGCCGCACCATTTGCACCAGCGCGTCGATCTCACCAGCATGGTTCATGCCCAGCTCGAACACGCCATAAGTACAATCTGGCGGCATGCGGACAAGGCTCAACGGCACCCCGATATGATTGTTGAAGGATTTTTCGGAGGCAAAAGTTTCCCCCGATTTTGCCAGCGCCAGTCGCAGCGCTTCTTTGACACTTGTTTTGCCGACGCTGCCTGTCACGGCGGTGATATAGGCCGAACTGCGCGCCCGCGCGGCACGCGCCAGCGCTTCCAGCGCGCCTTGCACATCCTCGACTTCCACGAGCGCACCATCGGCCTGTTGCGCGTCAAGCCTGCCCTTACAAACCAGCGCAGCGGCCGCACCCGCAGCAAAGGCAGCATCCACAAACGCGTGCCCGTCGCGCGTCGATCCGGGCAAGGCGACGAACAAATCACCCGGTGCCAAGCTGCGCGTATCAATCGATACACCGTGCACGGCAAAGGGCGCGCTGCACACGCCATGCGTCGCCGCTGAAATTTGTTCATCCGTCCATAAAATAGGCCGCGTCATGAACTGGCCTCCAACCCGATAAGTTCGGCAATGACACTGACATCGTCAAAAGGCAAAATTGTGTCCTCGATAATCTGGCCTTGCTCGTGCCCCTTGCCCGCCACCAATATGATGTCGCCGACGCGCGCGCTCTCAATGGCGGCTTCGATGGCAGCGCGGCGGTCGTCAAACTCCAAAGCATCGGGACACGCATCGATAATGTCGCGACGAATTTTGGCCGGGTTTTCAGAGCGCGGATTATCGTCGGTCACAAAAACCTGATCAGCCCTTTTTGCAGCAATCGCGCCCATTTGCGGACGCTTGCCCGCGTCGCGGTCGCCGCCACAGCCAAACACCAACAACACCCGGCCGTCCGCCGTCACGTGCTGGCGTACCGCCGCAAGTGCCGCCGACAGCGCATCGGGTGTGTGTGCGTAGTCAACATAAATTGCTGCACCTTGATAAAGACCGGCAAGCTGCATGCGACCGGCCACGCCCTGCAAGGTGTTGCACGCGCCCGCCATCTGTTCGAAATCAAGCCCGCTATGCAGGCCCAGCCCCATAGCAACTTCCAAATTTTCGACTTGAAAATCGCCAATGAGCGGCACATGCACATCGACCCGATTGCCCGCCTCCTGAATGACCAGCACCATGCCGTCGGGCGCGCGTGTGGCGACCGAGATTTTGAGCGCCGCATCCGCACCGCCCACCGCATAAACCCGCCGCCCTTGCGCGCGGGTTACGCCGGCTATTTCATCCCCCATCGCAGCGCGCATCTGCACGACAGCGACGCCGTCGGGTTTTAATATTTCGGTGAACAGTCGCGCCTTGGCCTCAAAATAGCTGGCGGTATCGCCGTGATAATCCAGATGGTCACGGGTGAGATTGGTGAAGCCCGCGCTTTCGCAAGACAGCCCGTCGACGCGGTGCTGGGCGAGCGCATGGCTGGAAACTTCCATCGCCAGATGGCTGATGCTGCGCGCGTAAAGATCGCGCAAGGCCGCGTGCAACGTCACAGGGTCGGGCGTGGTGTGGGCAATCGGGCGGGTGAATTCTTGCGTCACCACACCCAATGTGCCGAGGCTCGCCGCCGACAGCCCGGCTTGCGTCCAGAACTGGCGCAAAAACGCCGCTGTGGATGTTTTGCCATTCGTGCCCGTAATCCCGACGGTAAATTCGGGGCGGAAGGCGAAAAACTTGCCCGCCAGTTCAGCCAGCGCGCGACGCGGGTTTTCGTCATAAAGCACCGGCACCGAAAGCGCAGGGTCGGGTGATGCGGTCAACACCGCCGCCGCACCTTGCGCGACGGCCTGAGCGATAAATCGATTGCCGTCGACATGCTCGCCCGGCAACGCCGCAAATAAATATCCCGGCGCGACGGTGCGGCTGTCGGCTGTCAGCCCGGTGATTTCCACATCGGCATGGGCCGCATCGCACTGCATGGTCTGTGGCAGCAAAGCCTCAAGGCGCATGGGGCACCTCCGTGGTGAGGGCCAATGACGGCATGTCGGTCTCGGCGGCAATTTTCTCGCGCGCCGCCTTCGGCGCATGCAGGGCCGGACGCACCCCCAGAAGCGGTGCGGCGCGGGCGATGATTTCAGCCGCCGTCGGCGCTGCATTCCACCCTGCCAGCGTCAGATTATGCGTTTCGGGAATACCCTGCGGCTCGTCGAGCATGACCAGCAGCGCATAGCGCGGGTTCGAATGGGGAAACGCACCCAAAAATGATGTGATCAGCGCATCGTCGTCATAGCCCCCGCGCGCGGGCTTGTTTGCCGAGCCGGTTTTGCCAATGACGTCATAGCCCACGACATTGGCTTTCTTGCCCGTGCCAATGGTCACGACATCGCGCATCATGTCGCGCAAAACCATGCTGGTCGGTTCGGATATGACCCGTGTGCCGACCGCCACTTCAGCGCGTGTCAGGCGCGGCGGATACAAAACCCCACCATTGACCATGGCCGCGCCAGCAACCAGCGCGTGCAGGGGCGTGACAGAAAAGCCGTGGCCGAAAGATGTCGTGGCGCGTTCGATATCGGTCCAGCGCACGGGCATGAGCGGCGCACCTGTTTCGGGAAGCTCAAATTGCAGACGTTGGGTCAAACCCAGCTTTTCCATAAAGTCATAATGGGCAACATCCGACACACGCAGCGCCAGTTGCACCGAGCCAATATTCGACGAATGAATGACTATTTCGCGCGGCGTCAGCGGGCGCTTTTCGCCATGCACATCGCGGATGGTCGCCGCGCCAATTTCCAACGGTGCGCGCGTGTCGAAGGTTTCATCGAGCTTGACCTCGCCGCTTTCCAAGGCCATGGCCGCGGTCATGACTTTGAAAATCGAACCCAGCTCATACACCCCCATGGTCATGGCGTTGAAGTGGCGCGATATGGGCATGGCCGACGGGCGGTTAATGTCAAAGTCGGGCAGCGATACCAGCGCGAGGATTTCGCCATTGGTCGCATCCATCAAAATGGCCCCGCCGCCCTTGGCGGAAAATTTGCCGATCGCCGCCGACAGGCTTTCGCGTACCGCATGCTGCACGCGAATATCGAGCGTCGTTTCAAACACGGGCGACATCTGCACCTGCGCGTCCAGTCGCCGTTCAAGCCCCATCAGACCTTGCATATCTGTGCTTGAAAAACCAACCACATGCGCGGCAACCGACCCGCTGGGATAAACCCGCTGGGCCTCGCGCCGCAGCTTCAGCCCGGGATTGCCAAGATTAAGCACCGCGCGCTTTTGCACCGGCGTCAAGCCCTTTGCCAATTCAACATAATGGCGCGTGCCCGCCAGCAGACGCCGCGCGCGTTGCGCGTTCATATCCGGCACAATCGCGCGCAGTTGGTCGACAACCGCATCGCCATTTTGGATTTCCGATGCATTGGCACCCAGCGTTGTCAGATAGATTTGCGAGGCCAGCACCACGCCATTGCGATCTGTGATGGCGGGCCGCGGCACTTGCACTTCGCTGTCGGCCATACCAACACGCGCGCGTTGTGGGTCTTCGGCCAAGGTTAGTTGCGCCAGACGCCCGCCCAGCACTGCGAAAACCAAAACAAACATAATCCGCGCAAGCCGCAAACGCGCGCCGGTCTGCTCAACCCCGTGATTTGCCACATTGCCCGCGCGCCGAACGGCGTGGACATTCATCACGCCCGCCCAATCGCCACCGGCTGTCACGAGGGGAAGTTTCGCATGTTTCATGGCGTACCCTCGATTTGCAGCAATTTGACCGCAACCGGTTGCGACGCAGGCGCTTCGGGCAACATGACCTGATGCGCTTCGAGCGGTGCCAAAGCCAGGTGGCGCGACACAAGCACTTGCAAGCGGCGCGGATCGTTCAGGCTACTCCACTCGGCGGCAAGCGTTTGCCGCATATCTTCCGCGGCTGTGATTTTACGCTCGAGCGCATGCAATTTGCGCGCTTCGACCTCGGCGCTGTAGCGAATGTGATAGACCGCCGCGACCAGCGACACGATCACAAAAAAGCAACCAATATTGATAATCCGTATCATGGGCGACCTCCCAAAGCTGGCGCTTGCTCAGACCTTGGCGCGCCATTGGGCAGCAGAGTTTCGTCTGCGGGAAAGGCGGGCGCGCGCGTGCGTACAGCTCCGCGCAAGCGCGCCGAGCGTGCGCGGCTATTTCGGCTAATCTCATCTTCACCGGCTTTTTGCGTGCGCTTGGGTAATTCCTCAAAGCTGCTTATCGGCCCGGCTTGCTCCGGCATGTGCCGCGACGGCCGACCCGCGCGTCCGCTGCGATTGGCGAGAAACCTCTTAACCATGCGGTCTTCCAGCGAGTGAAAGGTGACAACCACAAGGCGTCCGCCGGGGCGCAGCAACCGCTCGGCCGCGTGCAGCCCGCGCAGCAACTCGCCCAATTCGTCGTTCAGATAGATCCGTAAAGCCTGAAATGTGCGCGTGGCGGGGTGGGCGCCCTTGCCGCGCGGCTGGCCCAATACGCTGCAAATAATCTCGGATAATTCGCCCGTGCGCGTAATGCGCCCGGTTTCGCGCCGCCCCACAATGGCGCGCGCAATGGCGCGGGCGCGGCGTTCTTCGCCGTAAACCGATAAAATGGATGCCAATAAGCTCGGCTCAGCGTCGTTCACAAGATCTTCGGCGCTGGGCCCGGTCGCGCCCATACGCATGTCGAGCGGCCCGTCGCGCATGAAAGAAAACCCCCGCGCGGGCGTATCAAGCTGCATGGACGACACACCCAAATCCAGCATCACGCCGTCCAGCCCGTCAAATCCGGCCTCATGGGCAAGCGCTTCCATATCGCCAAAACAGCCTTTGAGCAGTGTCAGCCGCCCGTCAAAGGCATTTGCCAATGCGCTGCCATCAGCCAGGGCTTGCGGGTCGCGGTCAAGGGCAAGAACCGAGCAGTCGGCGGCGTCCAACACCGCGCGCGTATACCCACCCGCCCCGAAGGTTCCATCCAGATAAATATCGCCCTTGGCGGGAGCCATGGCGGTGACAACTTCCGACAGAAGAACTGGAATATGGGGGGCAGAAGTCGGGGGCATGCGCGCTGGCTGCCTTTGGTTGCATCCCCCGCCGCTCACTGACCCGAACTCCCTGGCGGGCCGGCTTGTGCCGACAGCGAGCGCAACATGGCCCGTTTTTCAAGCGCCATGCTGCGCGCATTGGCCCGAAACGCCGCAAAACGCTCGGGATCCCAAATCTGAAACTTGCCGCCCAAGCCAACAAAACACAGAGATTTTTCGATGTTTGCATGCGCCAGCAGGGTTTCGGGAAGCGAAACACGCCCGTCCACATCAAAGGTCAGATGATGACTATCGGCAAATAGCGAGGTCGCGAGCGCATCGCGTTCCTCAGTGAACAAATCCAGCCTGTCCACCATGGCACCGATATCGTTCATCAAAGACTGACCGCCGCCCTCAATCGCATTTTCGGTAAAGGAGGGATAAACAAAAATACCGTGAGGGCTTGCGACATCCCCGTTTTGGGCTGCGATGGCGGAACGGAAGACAGACGGCACGGACACGCGGCCCTTGGCGTCTATTTTACTAGTTATCGTTGACATGAACGCTGTCACGCCACCCTCCATTCCGTCGCAGACACGCCCGTCGGCGCGCTTTTCCCAAGATGGGATTACTTGGGATAGCATGGGCGTATATGGGTGTCAATGGGATTATATAAGGGCTAATTGGGCCAAAATGGGGGCCGCACGGCACGCTCACTGCCGCAAAAGCCAGATTCACAGCCAGATTTGGGGCCGGTTCAGGGCCAAATTTAGAAAAAAAGGGTCAGACAGTCTGTAAGCCGGGTTCTGTACGCATCCAAAGGATGGTGGTGATCATTCATCTGGGATGCCCGTTACCGGACACCTCAAGCAACCTACCCAGGCGGCGGCCCGGAAACCGGCCATGTGCTGCCTCTATTTGGTCTTGCTCCCGGCGGGGTTTACCCTGCCACCACCGTTACCGGCGGCGCGGTGCGCTCTTACCGCACCCTTTCACCCTTACCCTTACGGGCGGTTTACTTTCTGTGGCACTTTCCCTGGAGTCGCCTCCGCCGGACGTTATCCGGCGCCGTGCTTCCGTGGAGCCCGGACTTTCCTCCCCCGCTTGCGCGGGCGCGATCACCCGACTGTCTGACCCGCACGCTGATTACGGCGAAACGGGTCGTTGGTCAAGTTTGGCTTTTGGCCCGACAAGCCGCGTAAATTAACGTCTGGGTTTCTCCATCGGCCTGCCCATCCACGCATGAAGCTCTGAAATGACGCTGAAAAGCACTGATTACAGCGCTCATTTGCGGGCCGAAAACCCCGTCATGAGCAAGCTCATAGCCATAAGCGCGCAAGGCCTGTTGCAGGGCTGCCACCGCCGGGCTCGCATCACCAGTTCTCAAGGTCTCCACCTTTTCCGGAACCACTGCATCGGGCCACAAACCAACCCCCGCGCGCGCCAAAGCAGCCCAATCCAGCGCCTCGCCGGGGTCAATTTTGCGCCCCGGTGCCACATCGCTGTGCCCCAGCACCATGTCGGGGGCAATATTGTGGCGCGCGATAATCGCCTGCGCCAAATCGACCAGCGCCGCCATTTGCGCTGTGGGATAGGCGGCCATGCGCCCGCTTGCGTCATGGCCGGGATGGTCCAGTTCAATACCGACCGAGACGCTGTTTATATCGCGTTGACCCTGCCACGCCGAAACGCCGGCATGCCAAGCGCGGTCGGCTTCATCGACCAGCGCGAAAACCTCGCCATCGCGGGCAATCAGATAATGCGCGGATACCTCGCTCGCCGGATCGCACAGCCGCGCCAAAGCGGCTTCGGCATTGACCATATTGGTATAATGCAGGATCAGCATGGAAATGTCGCAGCCGTCGGCGCGCGCGTTGAAATTTGGAGAAGGCCGTCTTGTCGGGGGCCGCGTCAAAGTGCGGCTCCGGCCGGGGCAAATTCGCGTTTGCGCAAACCGATGATCAAAACGCCCATCAGCGTCAGCCCGCCGCCGATCCAAAAGCGCAGACCCAGCACATCGCCCCACACCAGCACCCCGAACATAATGCCGAAAATCGGTGCCATCAGGGTCAGCGGCGAGGTGATGGTGACGTCATAGCGTTGCAGCAGATAAAACATGCCGGCATGCCCCACCAGACTTGCGCCCAGCGCGGTATAGACCACCCCGCCCCAAGCCTGCCAGCTCGACTGGGTGAGCACCGCCACATGATTGCCCTCGAAAATCAGCGATACTGCAATGAGCGGCGGCCAGCTCAGCATCGCGATCCAGGCTTGCATCTGATAGACGCCCGTGTCGGAAATGCGCTTCATCACAATCGTCCCCAGCGAGCCGATAAAAGCCGCACCGACGACCAGCGCCAGCCCGACACGCTCATTGATGATGGCCGGATCAAAGCTGATAATCATGACGCCACCAAACGCCATGGCAATGCCCGACCAGCGACGCCAGCCAACCTGTTCGCTTAAAAATACAATCGACATAATGGTGGCAAACGGCACGCTGAGCTGCGTGGCAACGGCAACGGCGGAAACATTTTCCGCCAGCGACATGCCGCCATAAAACAGCGCAAAATGCACCGATCCCATCGCCATGGAGATGAAAAACACCTCCGGCATTTGCCCCTCCGCAATGCGCAGAAACGGCAGCAAAATAGCCGCCAGCAACATATAGCGCAGCGCCGTAAACAGCAGTGGCGGCATTTCGGAAACACCTGCCTTGCCGGCAACAAAGGTGAACCCCCAAACCAGGCAAATTATTATCATTAGGAGAAGATGTCTTGGGGCCATGTTTTCCGTGTAGCATGAGTGCCGCAACAACGCTATAGCAGTGAATTGGATATCACTGAAGGTGGCACATATGGCGGTTTTGCTTTTCGATTTGGACGGGACGCTGGCAGATACAAATCCCGATTTGCACGCGACAATGAACCATATTCTGAGCCAGCACGGGCTGGCACCGCTGCCGCAAGACCGGGTGCGCCATCTGATTGGCGGCGGCGCGGCAATGATTTTGCAACGCGGCTTTGCCGAACATGGGATATCGCTTTCGGATGCGGACATGGCCGCGGCCACGGCAGAGTTTGTGCTTTGGTACGACCAAAACATTGATCGCGGCACGCGCATTTTTGACAATCTCATGCCGCTTCTCGCGCGCGCGCGGGCGCACAATATCAAAATGGGGGTGGTGACCAATAAGCGCGAAGGGCTGGCTGCCAAACTTTTGTTCCGGCTCAATTTGCAGGGTTATTTTGATGTGCTGATCGGCGGCGATACGCTGGCCACAGCCAAGCCCGCGCCGGAAATGGTGCAAACGGCGATGACGCGGCTGGGCGGCAGCGTCCACGACACCGTTTTGCTGGGCGATAGCGAGGCCGATACGGGCGCGGCGCGCGCGGCGGGTGTGAAGTGCGTGTGTGTGAGCTTTGGGTATCGGCGTATACCGCTTGAGGAATTGGGTGCCGACGCCATTATTGACGATTATGCCGAGCTGCCCGCCACGCTGGACATGCTCATGCCCGGCATTTTCACCGCGCTGCGTGCGGATTAAAAATTCACCCGCAAGGATGCGCCCATTGCGACTATCTGCGTGTCGTCGCCAAACTCGCCGCGCAGACCCACCTCAAGAGCAAAATATTCATTGCGCGCGGTCACACTCGCGCCGACAAGTGCACGATCTTCGGGCTGGTTTTGCGCGAGCAGAGCAAAGCTATCCGCACCGCTGACAAAAGAGAGTTCCGCCTGATAAGGGTCGTGCTCAAGGATTGTGCGGTAGCCCAGAAAATATCCCGGCAACACGGCAAGCGCCATGCAAAGCAGGCGAGTGATGAACGACACG
>CAJXCG010000062.1 GCA_913051715.1 uncultured Rhodobiaceae bacterium | reverse complement strand
ATGCGGCAGGGCAAGGGCCAGCCGATACGCGAAGACGGGCCGCAATCGCATCTTGTCACCAAGGTTGGTACGCCGACCATGGGGGGCTTGCTTATTCTGCTCGCGGTAATGGCCTCGACGCTGCTCTGGGGCGATTTGAGCAACCCCTATTTGTGGATCGTGTCACTGACGACACTGGGTTTCGGCCTTGTTGGCTTTGCCGATGATTTTTTGAAAGTGCGCGGCGGGTCGAGTGCGGGCGTACCGGGACGGATCAAAATTGTTCTGGAAGCGGTCATCGCCCTGATTGCGGTGCTGGCCATTTCGACAATTTTGCCGCAACCGCTGGCCACCAGCTACGCCATTCCGTTTCTCAAAGATGTGCTGTTGCCCTTCGGTCTGCCGCTGTTTGTGCTGGCGGGCATGATTGTCATTGTCGGGTCTTCCAATGCGGTCAATCTGACCGATGGTCTGGATGGTCTGGCGATCGTGCCGATGATGATTGCCTCGGCCAGTTTCGGTCTGATTGCCTATCTCGTGGGTCATGCGATTTTTGCCAATTATCTGCAAGTGCATTTTGTACCCGGCGCGGGCGAACTGGCTGTGCTGTGCGCCGCGCTGATCGGCGCCGGTCTCGGATTCCTCTGGTACAATGCGCCGCCTGCGATGGTGTTTATGGGCGATACCGGCTCACTGGCGCTTGGCGGCGCGCTGGGCGCCATTGCGGTGGCGACAAAGCACGAGATTGTGCTTGCCATTATTGGCGGCCTGTTCGTGCTGGAAGCTGTCTCGGTCATTGTTCAGGTCGCTTCTTTCAAGCTCACGGGCAAGCGCGTATTTGCAATGGCGCCGCTGCATCATCATTTCGAGCAGCGCGGTTGGGCCGAGTCCACCATCGTCATCCGTTTCTGGATCATATCTGTAGTGCTGGCGCTGATCGGGCTGGCAACGTTGAAACTGCGATAGGTGCCCATGATTTCACTTCCCACATATCACGGTGAAACGGCAGTGTTCGGGCTGGGGCGCTCGGGGCTGTCGGTCGTGCGCGCGCTGGTTGCGGCGGGCAATGTGGTGAGCGCGTGGGATCAAAATAGCGATCAATGCGCGGCCGCCGAAAATGCCGGCGCGCAGATCCGAGATTTGGAAAAAGATTTTGGCGCCCCGGCGCGACTGGTATTGAGCCCGGGCGTACCGCTCACGCACCCGCAGCCGCACGCGGTTGTCAAAGCCGCACACGCCGCGCATGTGCCGGTGTTGGGCGATGTTGAGCTATTTGCCGACGCGGTGCGCGCCATGGCTGAAAGCCCGCAAATCGTGGCTGTCACCGGCACCAATGGCAAATCGACAACCAGCGCGCTCATCGCGCATCTGCTTGCCGCTTGCGGGGCTGCGGTGCGGCTCGGTGGCAATATCGGCAATGCGGTGTTGGATCTCGATATGCCCGACCCGCATACGCAGACGGTTTATGTGCTTGAACTGTCATCCTATCAAATTGACTTGCTGACCACGCTCGCGCCGGATGTCGCTGTGCTGACAAATCTCAGCCCCGACCACCTCGACCGGCATGGCGATATGGACGGGTATATCGCCGCCAAAAGCCGGCTGTTCGATATGCTGGCACCGCACGCCACCGCGGTGATTGGCTGCGATGATGATGACAGCCGGAAAGTCGCCGATGCAGTGCACGCAACAGGCGCGCGCGTGACGCGCATTGCCGCGTCGCGTGAGGCAGATATTTTCTGGCGCGACGGCGCGCTCATGACCGCGCAGACGGCCTTTGCCGATCTCGCCAATGCGCCGGCCTTGCGCGGCGCGCATAACGGGCAAAACGCCGCTGCCGCTGCCGCCGTGTTGGGCGCGCTGGGCCACAACATAAACGCGCTTGAACAGGCCTTTGCAAGTTTTCCGGGGCTTGCCCATCGCCTGCAACCGATTGCCCGGCACGAAAATCTTATTTTCGTCAATGACAGCAAAGCGACAAATGCCGAGGCGACCCGCCACGCGCTGGCGGCCTATGACAATATTTACTGGATTGTCGGTGGGCGCGCCAAGGATGAAGGTCTGGCGGGGCTGGATGCGCTTTACAAAAATGTGCGCGCGGCCTTTCTCATTGGCGAGGCCGCCGAACGGTTTCAAAGCGCGCTTGAGGGGCATTTCGCTTGCCATAAAAGCGAGACGTTGGACAAAGCCGTTTGCGAGGCCGCCAACCGGGCGCGTGCGGACGCCGCACCTGCAACGGTTTTATTGTCGCCGGCGTGCGCGTCGTTTGACCAGTTTTCTGATTTTGAGGCGCGCGGCGAGGCTTTCTGTGCCGCCGTCGCCAAATGGCAATCCGCCCAGCCGCAATATGAGGGCGCTTCATGTTAAGATTTTTTGCCCGCACCGATAAAAGCCCGATCGCCCAATGGTGGTGGACAGTCGACCGCTGGCTGGTCGCTTCCGTGGTCATTTTAATCGGTCTTGGTTATCTCATGGCCTTTGCCGCCAGCCCGGCCGTGGCCCAGCATATCGGCAAGCCGATTTATTATTTTGCCAACAAGCAATTGGTGTTTCTCACGCTGGCGCTGGGTGTGTTTCTGGCCGTTTCCATGTTGAGCCCGCGTCTGGTGCGCTATCTCGCACTCGTCAGTTTCATCGCGGCGCTGGTCGGTGTTGTTGCAACATTATTTATCGGCACCTCGGCAAAGGGGGCAAGCCGCTGGTTGATGATTGCCGGGGTTTCGGTGCAGCCGTCGGAAATTCTCAAACCCGCCTTTGTGGTCGTGACGGCGCAATTATTTGCCTATCACAAGACCCGCTTTGACGGTTATGCGCTGATCTGTGCCTTTGCACTTTTGGTGCTGTGCTGCGTGTTGCTGGCCGGTCAGCCGGATATCGGGCAGTTGACGCTGATGGGGCTGGTGTGGATGTGCATGTATTTCCTCGCGGGCGGTTCGCTGCGCCTCTTGTCGGTGTTGGGCGTGTTGGGCATTGTCGCGGGCGGTTATCTTTATGCCACGCAACCTCATGTCACCAGTCGCGTCGACCGCTTCATCACCCCCTCAAGCGGTGACACTTATCAGGTCGACAAAGCCATGGATGCGATTAAATCCGGCGGCATTGTCGGTGTCGGGCCCGGCGATGGGCGCGTCAAATCGATTCTCCCCGATGCCCATTCGGACTATGTATTCGCGGTCGCTGCCGAAGAGGGCGGTTTGCTGATCGGCAGCTTTATCATTTGCGTGTTCGCCGCCATTGTCCTGCGCGCGTTGACGAGGCTGAAAACCGAGCGCGAACACTGGATCCAGCTTGCCGCTGCGGGCTTGACCTGTTTGTTCGGCTTGCAAGCCATCATCAATCTCGCCGTCAATCTCAATCTGATGCCGTCCAAGGGCATGACCCTGCCATTCATCTCTTATGGCGGTTCGTCGCTGCTCGCCTCGGCGCTCACCATGGGCATGCTGGTGGCGTTGTCACGCCGCCGATCGCACAGCCAGATGATGGCGCGCCCGATAAGCGGCGTAACGCTTCAGGCACAATTTGGAGGCCGCGCATGAACCAGAAGCAAAACACCCGCGGCGAAGTGGTGCTGCTTGCCGCTGGTGGCACGGGCGGGCATCTGTTTCCGGCCAGTGCGCTGGCCCGCCGCATGAAAGAAAAGGGCCATGATGTGCACCTGGCGACAGATGTGCGGGGTCTGAATTACCTGTCTCAAATTGAAGAAATGCCTGTTCACAAACTTGCGGCGGCGACGGTTTTCGGAGGTAAAATATGGCTCCTCCCCTGGCGTCTTGTAAAAATTGTATTCGCGCTTATTCAGGCGGTTCATCTGGTGTTGAAACTGAAGCCGTCCATTGTGGTCGGCTTTGGCGGATATCCGTCTTTTGCGCCGGCGCTGGCCGCACAATTACTGGGGCGGCAAGTATTGATCCACGAACAAAATGCCGTGCTGGGGCGCGCCAATCGTGTGTTGTGTCGTCTGGGCGCGCATCTGGCGACCACTTTTGGTGCTACGCGCGGCATATCAAAATCAACCCAAGCGCGAACCCGAAAGGTCGGCAATCCGGTGCGTAACGACGTGCTGACCGCCGCGCGCGGCGGCTACCGATATCTCAATGCCTCGCGCCCGTTTGAACTGCTGATTTTCGGCGGCAGTCAGGGGGCCAGTGTTTTTGCCGATACGGTGCCGGCGGCGATCGGGGAATTGCCGGCGGATTTGAAGGCGCGCCTGCGCGTTGTCCATCAGGTGCGCCGCGTGGATATGGCGCAAACGCTGGCGGCCTATGGCGAAATTGGTGTCTATGCCGAAATACGAGACTTTTTTGAAGACCTGCCCGCGCGCATGCGGCGCGCGCATCTGGTGATTTGCCGTGGCGGCGCCTCGACCGTGTGCGAACTTTCCCTGCTGGGCGCGCCGGCGATCATCGTGCCGTTGCCCGGCTCGCTCGACCAAGACCAAGCGCATAATGTCCGCGAGCTGAACGAAAAGGGTGGGGCGTGGATGGTCAATCAAAGCGAGTTCACGACCGAATGGCTGTCGGGCAAGCTGAACGAGTTGATGCTCAATATCGAACTTTTGAACGCGGCCTCGGCGCGGTCTTTGTCGCTGGCGCGCCCCGATGCCGATTTGCGGCTGTGTCGCTATGCGCTGTCGCTCATCAAAACCGAAAACGCTGCCGTCAGGGAGAAAAAGCAATGACGCAGACACCTGCCTCACCGCCGCGCACTCTGCGCCCCTTCGGGCGGGTGCACATTATCGGCATTGGCGGCATTGGCATGAGCGGCATTGCCGAGGTGATGCATGTCATGGGCTATGAGGTGCAGGGCAGCGATTTGAACGAAAACGCCAATACGCGAAGGCTTGCGGATATGGGAATTCCCATATTGATCGGCCATCGCGCAGAAAATATCGCCGGCGCGGGGGTTGTCACCGTATCCTCAGCGG
Source organism: uncultured Rhodobiaceae bacterium (assembly GCA_913051715.1). GTDB lineage: Bacteria > Pseudomonadota > Alphaproteobacteria > RS24 > RS24 > UBA7378. The sequence goes on along the minus strand of CAJXCG010000062.1, from coordinate 5,124 downwards.
TTGGCGATGATAATGCCGAAATGCAAGCGGCGCGCGCGCGACACATTCCGGTTGTCCGGCGCGCTGAAATGCTGGCCGAACTCATGCGCCTCAAGCCGTGTCTGACCGTGGCGGGCACGCATGGCAAAACAACCACAACCTCGCTGGCGGCCGCTGTGTTCGATGCTGCGGGGCTTGACCCGACCGTTATCAATGGTGGCATCATTAACGCCTATGGCACCAATGCGCGGCTTGGCTCGGGCGACTGGATGGTGGTCGAGGCCGATGAGAGCGACGGCACTTTTGTACGTTTGCCCGCGACAATGGGCATTGTCACCAATATCGACCCCGAACATTTGGAGCATTATGGCAGCTTCGACAACCTGCGCGACGCCTTTGTGCGCTACATGCAGAATATTCCGTTTTACGGAGCCGGGATTGTGTGTCTCGACCACCCCGAAGTGCAGGCGCTTGTGGGCAAGGTGCAAGACCGCCGGATTATCACTTACGGGTTCAACGAGCAGGCCGACATACAGGCGACGAATATTGCGACGCGCGGGCTGGCGCAGGAATTTGACATTATCTGCCGCGACCGACAGACCGGCACACAAAGCGTCATAGAAAATCTGCGTCTGCCCATGCCCGGAACATATAATTTGCAAAACGCGCTGGCGGCGATTGCCGCCGGACTGGAAGTGCGCGCAAAACCCGACCAGATCCGCACGGCGCTGTCTGGCTTTGCGGGCGTTAAGCGGCGCTTTACCCATATCGGCACGGTGCGCGATGTGGATGTATTTGACGATTACGCGCACCATCCGGTCGAAATTGCCGCTGTCTTGGGCAGCGCGCGCGCCGCCGCCAGCGGGCGTGTGATCGGTGTGGTGCAGCCGCATCGCTATACGCGGCTGCGCGATTTATTTGCCGATTTCTGTAGCTGCATGAACGGCGCTGACATGGTTTTCGTCCTGCCAGTTTTCACCGCCGGCGAGGCTCCCATTCAAGGCTTTGACGCCGATCATCTTGTCGAGGGCTTGCGCGCGCACGGGCATCGCCATGCCGTGGCCTTGGCCGATAATGACGCATTGGCGTCTGCGCTGGGCGAGGTTGTTGAAGCGGGTGACATTGTGGTGTGCATGGGCGCGGGCAACATCACGGCGATCGCCCATGAATTGCCGGCGCGTTTGGCGGAGGCGGCGGCATGAGCATAAACGCGCATAACCCGAAGCCGCAAAGCGCGGCTGTTCAACCTGCCGATCTGCCGGAGGTGCGTGGCAAATATATCGCCGCACAGTCGCTTGGCGACCTTACATGGTTTCGCGTTGGCGGTGCTGCCGATGTTGTTTATCTGCCTGCGGACGCTGATGATTTGAGTGCGTTTTTGAAAAACATCAATGCCGATATTCCCGTCTCGGTTTTGGGTGCCGGGTCCAACACACTGGCGCGCGATGGCGGCGTGCGGGGCGTGGTAATCCGCCTCGGGCGTGGCTTTGGTGACATCATGCGCGAGGGCGAAACGCAAATCCGTGCGGGCGCGGGCGCGCTGGATGTGCGGGTGGCGGCAATGGCCGGCGCGGCGGGACTTTCGGGGCTTGAATTTCTGAGCGGTATTCCCGGCAGCATTGGTGGCGCACTCGCGATGAATGCGGGCGCGTATGGCCGCGAAACGGGGGATGTGTTGGTGCGGGTCGAAGCGCTTGGTTTGGACGGGGAAAAACGCGAACTGACGCCGGACGCGCTCAATCTGAGTTACCGCACCAATGGCTATCGCGATCGGGTGATTTATACGGCAGCGATTTTTCGTGGCGTGCGGGCCGCGCCGGACACCATCAAGGCTGAAATGGATGCGATTGCCGAAAAGCGGGGCACCAGCCAGCCGATCAAATCGCGCACCGGCGGCAGCACGTTCAAAAATCCGGGCGGGGCCAATCCGGATGGGCCCAAGGCTTGGAAGCTCATTGACGCTGCCGGATGTCGGGGCTTGCGTGTCGGCGATGCACAAGTTTCCGAACTGCATTGTAATTTTCTCGTCAATCACGGCAATGCCAGTGCGGGTGATATTGAAACATTGGGCGAAACCGTGCGCCAGCGTGTGCTGGAAACCAGCGCCATCGAACTCGATTGGGAAATCCGACGGATCGGGGAGGTGGCCCATGGCGCATAAATCGCATGTCGCCGTGCTGCAAGGGGGCTGGTCGCCGGAGCGCGAGATCAGTCTTATTTCGGGTGAAAAATGTGCCGAGGCGTTGCGGCGCAGCGGTTATCAGGTCACGCAAATTGATGTCGGTCGCGACCTGGCGGCGCGGCTGACGGAACTTGCCCCCGATGTCTGCTTCAATGCGCTGCACGGGGTCGGTGGTGAAGACGGTGAAGTGCAGGGCCTATTGGAAATTTTGTCCATACCCTACACACATTCAGGCGTTCGCGCCTCCGCCTTGGCGATGGACAAACATTTGTCGAAAAAGATTTTCGCTGATGCCGGACTGCCGGTCGCGCCATCGCAGCTGATCATGCGCGGGTCGTGCACCGACCATCCGCTCGACCCGCCTTATGTCGTCAAGCCGGTCAATCAAGGCTCCAGCGTTGGTGTGCAAATCGTTCCCGAAGGCGCCAATGATGTGCCCGACACACTCACCGAAGCCGGATGGGGTTTTGATAATGCTGCCCTTGTCGAGGCTTATATTGCCGGGCGCGAACTGACCTGCGCGGTGCTTGAGGAGGCACCGACGGATGTCATGGAAATTGTGCCGACCAATGGCTTTTATGATTATCGCGCAAAATATGACGAGGGCGGTTCGGCACATATTTTACCGGCCGACATTCCCGCCGCGCTGTCGGGCGAAATACAGGCCGTCACGCTGATGGCCCACCGCGTGCTGGGATGCCGCGGTGTGACGCGCGCCGATTTCCGCTTCGACCCGGACGGGCCGACATTGGCGCTGCTTGAGATCAATACCCAGCCGGGCATGACGCCCTTGTCGCTTGTACCGGAAATGGCCGAGGCACGCGGCATGTCCTACGACAAATTGGTCAGCTGGATTTTGGAGGATGCCTCATGCCCAAGATGACAGCTAAGCCGATGAAACGCACCCGCAAAACAACCCCATCGCGCAGCCGGACGGCGTGGTCTTGGCGCGCAGCATTTGCGCCCATGCGTCGGCTGTTTTCGAGTTGGCGTGTGAGCCTTGGCGCATTGGCAAGTGTTACGGCTCTCGCGCTGGTCGGCGTTTTTACCTCCGAATTGACCCGCCCCGTGGCGGATTATATGCGCGACGGTTTCTTTCAGGCCAGCGCGGCGGCGGGCTTGCAGGTAAGTGATATTACGGTGGAAGGGCGTCGACGCACGCAGCGCGATGATTTGCTGGCGGTGACCCAAGTTGAAGCCGGCATGCCCATTTTGGGCATTGATTTGGACGCCATGCAGACGCGCATCAAAAAACTGCCTTGGATACATAATGTGACGGTGGTGCGCCGCTTGCCCGGCATTATTCACTTGCAGGTCAGTGAGCGCGAACCATTCGCGCTTTACGATGAAGGCCGAAAAACCGCGCTGATCGACAAAAACGGCGATGTCATTACCCGCAAGCATCTGAAAGCCTTTGCACATTTGCCCGTACTTTCCGGTTCGGGCGCGCCCATTCGCGCGCAAGCCTTGATGGATTTACTGCTGGACTTTCCGGTTGTCCGCAACCGGCTGGTGGCCGCCGAGTGGATTGGCGGGCGGCGTTGGAGCTTGACTTTGGATCATGGCGGCGCGGTGCATCTGCCGGCCAAAAATGTGCAAAATGCGCTCCACCGCCTGATGGATCTGGAACGCGAGCGGCGCATTTTGGCGGTGGAAAATCAAAGCATTGATCTGCGCTTGCCCGACCGCATATTGCTGCGCCCAATCGGTGAGAGGTCGCGCGCGGCCCCGCCGCGTCCTAAACGGGAGGATCGCTCGTGACCCGCCCGATGAAGCAAAACCAGTTTGGCAGACACACGCCCGTGTCGATGCGCCGAGGTGCCGTCGCCGCGCTTGATATCGGCACCAATAAAGTTGCCTGCCTGATTGCCGAAATAGGCGAAGACAGTACGCCCAATCAAATAATGCGCGTTACAGGTTTCGGGCATCAAATATCGGCGGGCTTGCAGGCCGGACAGATTACCGACATGCGCGCCGCCGAGGACAGTTTGCGCGCCGCCGTGGACGCCGCCGAACGCATGGCCGGCGTTGAGGTGCGCGGCATTATAATCGGTGTATCGGCGAACCGGATTTCCAGCCAGATTTGCGAGGCGCATGTGCCCTTGCACGGTCAAGCCGTCAACGCCGACCATATGGGACTTGCCTTGCGCCATGCGTGCGAAAAGTTCTGGTCGCAAGACCATGAAATTCTGCACGCCATTCCGGTGGCTTATTATGTTGATGACAGCGCGGTGATATCCGACCCCAGAGGTATGTTTGGTCAGGTCTTGCGCGTCACTTTGCACCTCATCAGCGCACCGGTGGGGCCGATTAGAAATTTGCTGGCTTGTGTCGAGCAATGCCATCTGGTGTGCGACAAACTCGTGGTCACACCTTACGCCAGTGCCCTGTCGACCCTGATGCAAGACGAGATCGACCTTGGCACGCTGCATCTTGATATGGGTGGGGGCACCACAAGTTTCACCATATTTTACGAAGGCGCGCCCGTGCACACAGGCGTGGTGCCGGTGGGCGGACACCACATCACCACCGACATTGCGCGCGGGTTGAACGTGGCGCTGCCCGTGGCGGAGCGTATCAAAACGCTCTATGGCAGCGCGCTGGCATCGTCCGACAGCGAGCGCGAACAGTTTGAACTGCCCACCCATAACGGCGAAGCACAAATGTTGCCGCGCAGCGATTTGACCAAAATCATTCGGCCGCGTTTGGAAGAAACCTTTGAAATGGTCGAGGCGCGGGTCGCCGGTTCGGGCATGGCGCATCTGGCGGGGCGGCGCGTGGTGCTAACGGGTGGCGCCTCGCAGCTTTCCGGTGTGCCGGAATTGGCGCACACAATTCTTGAGCGCCAGCCGCGTTTGGGCTTTCCCATGCGTCTATCAGGTTTGCCGGAAGCGGCGGCGGGCCCGTCCTTTGCAGCCTGTGCCGGGCTTTTGAATTATGCCGGGCGTCAACATGCCGACGCC
>CAJXCG010000061.1 GCA_913051715.1 uncultured Rhodobiaceae bacterium | reverse complement strand
GACATAGACCAGCGCCAAGGCCGAGCTAACAAAGGCCAGCGCGGCAACGGCCCACAAGCCACTCTCGATCAGCGCGCGAATGAGATAAAGTTTTGAAACAAAACCCGCCGTCAGCGGCACGCCGATGAGCGCCAGCCCACCGACAAGAATTGCCGTCATGGTCATGGGGATTTGCCGCCCGGCACCTTTGATGGTGTGCAAGCTGAGATGGGTTGCCTGCGCGGCAATGACCCCGAGCGCGAGAAACAGTGCGCCCTTCATGAGCGCGTGATTAAAAAGATGGATGAAGCTGGCGGCGATGCCCGCACTGCTCATAATACCCAGACCAATGGCCATATAGCCGAGCTGGGCAATCGATGATTGCGCGAACAGCCTTTTCAGATCGGTTTCGACAATGGCGGCAAACGTGCCGACAAATGCGCCCAAAAGCCCCAAGGTCAGCAACAGGCCACCCACGGCGTCTATGAGATAAGGAAACTCAACCCCGAACACGCCGAATAAAATGCGGATCAGAACATAGACGGAAACCTTGGTGGCGGTTGCCGCCATCAAAGCGGTGACGGCGGAGGGCGCATGCGAATAGGCCGGTGCCAACCATAAATGTAGCGGAAACAGCGCCATTTTGAGAAACAGCCCGAGGGCAATAAAGGCCAGCGCGACATAGGCCGGTCGCAGGTTTTCAATCTCGGCCAGCCGCACGCTCAAATCTGCCAAATTCAATGTGCCGGTCAGCATGTATAAAAGCCCAAGGCCGATGACATAAAACGTAGCCCCGACCGTGCCCAAAATGAGATAATTGAACGCTGCGGGCAGCGCGCGGCGGTCGCGGCCTGCGCCCATGGCAACCAGCGCATAGCCGGACAGGGAAGAGATTTCCAGAAACACGAAAATATTAAACGCATCGCCCGTGGTGACTTGGCCCAGCATGCCGGCCAGCGTCAAAAGCCATGCGGCAAAAAACAGCGGGTGGTCGCGTGCGTCTATCTCGGCAATCACAAGGTGGCGCGCGGCGAGCGTCGCAATAAAGCCAATGCCGCTCACAACGGGCAAAACAAAGGCGCTGGCCCCGTCGATCACATAAACAATGCCGATGGGGGCCGGCCAGCCGCCAAGGTCGTAAACGATGGGCGTGCCGGTGTTCAAAATTATCGCCAAAAGCATGAGCGAAACGGCAAAACTGGCGGCGGTGACAACAACAGTGACGTGCCACGCCAGATGTCGCCGCGACGCGAGTGCTACGATCGGTGCTGCCAGCAAGGGCAGAATGACCTGCAAAATGGGAAGGTGCTGCATCATGAAGCTGGCCCCGCATCGGCGCGTTCGCGCGCTTCTTGGTCGGCATCGACCAGCGCGGCGACCTCGTCGTCTTCAATCGTGCCATAGGCTTCGTGAATTCGGATGATCAGCGCATAGCCGACAGCCGTTGTGGCAACGCCGACCACAATCGCGGTCAGGATGAGAACATGCGGCAGCGGGTTGGAATATACCGACGCCGCATCACCTGTGAGAATGGGCGCGGTGCCCCCGTCGATTTTGCCGACCGAAATATACAGCATGAAGACCGAGGTTTGGAAAATGTTCAGCCCGACCATTTTCTTGACCATATTGCCGCGCGCAATCACGGCGTAAAACCCCAGCATCATCAAAACAATGACGACATAATAATTCCACTGTGCCGCGATATCGCTCATCCTGCGTCTCCGTCGCGTGCGGGCGCGCCATTATCGGCGGCGGCTTTGCCGGCTTCAGCAGTTTCGTGCGCGGCGGTTTTCGCCACCAAGCGGATGTGGGTGAGGCGTCCGGCAAAAGCAAAAAACAACGCCACCATCACCGAGGCCACGGTCAGGCCGACGCCGAACTCGACCAGTAAAATGCCCAAATGTTGCGCGGCTTTAGGGTCGGCTTTGAGCGCGAAATAATCCAAATAATTGGCCCCTGCCAGCATCGACCAAACGCCGGTGCCGCCATAAAGCAGCACACCCGCCGACACGCCCATCAAATTATAGCGCATGGGCCAGACCTGGCGCGCGCGGTGCAGGCCGAACACAACGGCGTGGAGCACCAGCGCGGCGGCAAAAATCACACCGGCCTGAAAGCCGCCGCCCGGCCCGTAATCGCCATGAAATTGCACATAGAGCGCAAACAGCATGATCGTCGGGATCAGCACTTTGGCGACGACGCGTATAACGGGATCATCCTGCATCTTTTTGCCCGTCCTCCCTGTCTTGCGCGTTTTGTGCGATGTGCGTGTTTTCGGTCTCGCCGTCGCGCAGATGCGGGGCGCGTGTCCATCCTGCCAATATCAGCAAAACCGCAATGGCCGCGGTGAAAATAACCACCGTCTCGCCCAGCGTGTCATAGCCGCGATAGCTTGCGAGAACGGATGTTACAACATTGGGCACGCCGATTAATTTCTCGCTGCCGGAAATATAATCGGGCGCGACATGAATGTGCACCGGTGCGTCGGCCGCGCCAAATTGCGGCAGATCACCGATCGACACCATCAGCAGCGCACCCGTGGCAACGGCAATAAGCGCGGGCAGGGGGGCGATGGCGTGGGGTTTTTCCTCGCGCGGTACCAGCGACAAGGTTGCCAGTGCCAGCACCGTTGAAATGCCGGCACCCACCGCGGCTTCGGTGAAGGCCACGTCGACCGCATCCAGCACAACAAATTGCGCCGCTGCGGTCAGCGAAAAAGCGCCCGACAGCATCACCAGCGCGAACAGCCGATGTACGTTCAACGCCACCACCGCAATGATGACAAGCAGAAAAATGAGAAACGCATTTACCGCAAACATGCCCATTATACATCCGCCTCCTTATCGGTTTGCGCGCCAGACGATGTTTTGAGAAGCGGTTTGACCCCGGCAAAATGCGCGGCGCGCGCAATGGCGTGGGTGGCGGTCGGGCTGGTGAGACCCAGCAGCAGGCCGATCAATACAAGACGCACGCTTACCGTCCAGTCGGGTGAGGCCAGCAGTAACCCGAACAATATCAGCCCCGCGCCGCCCGTATCAATAATGCCCGCCCCGTGCATGCGCTGATACACATCGCCCAGACGCAATAAGCCCAGCGCGCCAAACAGCACGCCAAGCGCGCCGACGCATAAGGAAATGATGGCAGCCACCATAATGATGTTGTCGATCATCATGGCGCGTCCCGGTGTTTTTCCGACGGCACATGGTCGCCCAATGTTCCGGCGCGGAAATATTTCAACACGCTGATCGTGCCGATAAAATTGATCAGTGCATAAAGCAGCGCAATGTCCAAAAATTCGGGGCGTCCGTCAAAAAAGCCGTAAACGCAAATCGCCAGCACCGCCAGCGTGCCGATTGAGTTGACCGCAAGCACGCGGTCAAACGCGGTCGGCCCCAGCGCGGCGCGCGCCAAAGCCAGCAACAGCGAAACACCGATCGCTACCAGAACGATTGAGAACCACAAACTCATGGCGACGGCTCCTCGCGTTTTTCGAGCCGCGATACTTTGGCGTCCATCGTGCCGTCAGTGGTGGCGTCGCAAAATTCCTGCGTCAGGCCATGCACGATAATCTCGTTGCTGGCTTCATCGACTTGCACCGAAACCGTGCCCGGCGTCAGCGTGATGAAATTGGCATGCGTGACCAGACCGGCCGCCGTGCGCTGGCCCGCGCGCACGGTAACCAGTTGCGCCGCGGCTGTGGACGGCGCAAGGATGACGCGAATGACGCCCAGATTGGATTTCAAAATTTCCCAGATAATCCAGAGCGTGACGCGGGGCAGACGCAGGAGAACGTCCATGGGCAGCCCCTCTTCGTCGAGCACCCCCATGCGTGCCGCAAGAAGCGAGACCCCCAGCGCGCTTAGCGCGCCGAGCACCAGCAATAGCGATGTATAATGGCCCGACAGCGCCAACCATAGGCCAAACATTAATAATGTTGATACGTAAACAGATCGCATGGGGAAACCAGAGGGGCAAGGCGTTGTCCTTGCCCCAGAAACTTACTCGTTATTGGCGGCTTGGATAAGTTCGAAGAAACGGCGTGTTTGTTCACCGCCTTGGAACAAAGCCTCGGCCTGATCGTCGAGTTTTGAAATCTGATCCCAATTATCGGCAACATCTTCTGCCGTCGGCTGGGCGCCGAGATACATGCCGCGCGTTTCAACGATTTGCGCGGCTGCATAGGCACCCGCGCCGGCGCAGATGATTTTGCCGGTCGGGGCTTGTTCCGAGCACATGAAAACCACCGCAGGCGTCACCTGTTCGGGGGTCAGCGCATCTTCCATTTCCGGCGGCATGAGGTTGGATGTCATGCGCGTCCAGGCGACAGGTGCCAGCGCGTTAACGTGGATATTGTCTTTTTGGCCTTCGAGTTTCAGCGTGTTGATGAAACCCACAACGCCCAGCTTGGCGGCACCGTAATTTGACTGACCGAAGTTTCCATAAAGCCCCGATGACGAAGACGTGACCAGAATACGTCCATATCCTTGTTCCTTCATAATCGGCCACACAGCTTTTGTCGGCTTCATGGTGCCGAACAAATGCACATCGACAACAAAGCCAAAGTCTTCGATTTCCATTTTGGCAAAACTTTTATCGCGCAGCACACCGGCATTATTGACCAAAGCGTCAATGCGGCCATAGGCGTCCATGGTTTGTTGAACCATATTGGCGACACCCGCATCGTCGGTGACCGAAGAGCCATTTGAAATGGCCTCGCCGCCGGCTGCTTTGATTTCTTCGACGACTTTATCCGCCGCTTCCGATGAGCCGCCGGAACCGTCAACGGCCCCGCCAAGATCATTGACGACGACTTTTGCGCCGCGCCGCGCAAATTCCAGTGCATGGCTGCGCCCCAGACCCCCGCCTGCGCCGGTCACAATCACAACTTTTCCAGTGTAATCCAAAGTCATCGCTTCACTCCTTCTTTATTCAGCTATGCAGGATTTGTGCATGAAGCACACGGCTTGGTCAAGATGGTTGAAGGCGAACCGATCTGTAAGCGCGACCACGGCCCGTGGGGGTCAGAACGAGTTGCCAGAGTTTGCCGCGACCGCTGCGAAAATTGGCCATGGATGCGGCCAGATAATATTGCATCATGCGCCCAAAGCGCGGGCCATATTTCGCGGCAAGCTGCGGCCAAGCGCGGTCGAAATTATCGCGCCAGCCCTGCAGGGTCAGGTCGTAGTCATGGCCGAAATTGTGCCAGTCTTCGATCTCCATGATAGCGCCCAAACTGTTCGTAATTTCACCGGGTGTGGGGATGTAACCATTGGGGAAAATATATTTGTCAAACCAACGGTCGGGTTCCGTGGCCGGTGGGGTTTTGCCAATCGAGTGCAGCAAGAACAAGCCTTGCGGTCTGATAAGTTGCCGTACGGTTTTGAAAAAAGTGGCGTAGTTTTTATGGCCGACATGTTCGAACATGCCGACCGAGACAATTTTGTCATAGGTGCCGGTCAAGGAACGATAATCGGCAAGTTGAATGTCGACCGGCAAGCCCGCACAGCGTGTATCTGCCAGCGCCTTTTGTTCGCGTGAAATGGTGACACCCGTTACCTCCGCGCCATAGTGTTCGGCGGCGAAAGCGGCCAGCCCGCCCCAGCCGCAGCCAATATCAAGCAGCCGGTCGCCGCGTGTGAGTTCCAGCTTCCGGCAAATCATATGCAATTTGTCTTCTTGGGCTTGCGATAATGAATTGGCATATTCCCAATAGCCGCACGAATAGATCATGCGCGGGTCGAGCATGGCTGCAAACACATCATTGCCGATATCGTAATGTTCCTCGCCAACCTGAAAGGCGCGCCGTGCTGATTGCATATTGGTAAACCTCGAACGCAAGACGTGCAGCACAATGCCCGGATTGAGATAATTGGAGATTTTGGCATCGGCCTGCAAAGTCGCAAGCCGCGAGAGCATGTCGTCAGGGGCGTCGCAGTCCCACCAGCCATCCATATAGCTTTCGCCAAGCCCCAACGTGCCGTGTTTTAAGACGCGCGAAAAAGTCCGGTTGTCATTGACGCGGATGTCCCAGGGGCGGCTTCCGTTAAATTTCACATCTGCTTTAGTGCAAATATCTGCTATCAGCGCTGGGATTTTGACATCCATAAGATCGCTTCCTTCTTCTTCTTCTTCTTACGAAGAAGGTAGCACATAAGCGCGCGGCTTGTGAAATGGCGTGGGGTCTATTCGGCGGCGTCGGCGCGCTGGGTGAGGCCGGCGGCGGCGCTCATCAGCGTGTAGGAGTTTTTGCGGGCGGCGACATCGGGGGTCAGGGTGAGCAAGAAAAATTCATCGATCGCGTGCGCCTGCCGGAAGCTGTCAAGCTGATCCAACACCGCCTCGGCGGTGCCCGTCAGGCTGCGGCGCGCAATCATGTCGATCATCGCGGCTTCCTCCTCGCTCGGCCGGTAAGCCTCGGCTTCGGTCATGCTCAGCAGGCGACCCGCGCGGTTTTGCAACATTTGCGCCGCCCAAATATTGCGCGGTTTGGCAAAATATTGGGCTTCTTCGTGCGTCTCCCCCGCCAGTGCCGAAACCGCCATCATCACGCGCGGCGCGTCCAAAAACCGCGAGGGCCGGAAATGCGTGCGATAGGCGTGCAAAGCCGTCGCCAGATTATCGGGATTGATGAAATGCGCGTAGACATAAGGCAGACCGAATTGTGCAGCATGGTAAGCCCCATCGCCGCCCGAGCCCAACATGAATAGCGGCACCACATGGTCACCCATTGGTTGGGCGTGAATGCCTTGATAGGGATGGTCGTCGGGGAACCCGCCATCAGCGCCGGACAGCCCGGCGGCATCTTCCAAAAATTGCACCAGCATTTCCACCTGCTGGGGAAAGACTTCCGGCGGCCAGCTTTTCGGGCCGGCTTGCAGTGCCGCGGCGGTGCGCGCATCACCACCGGGCGCGCGCCCAAGCCCAAGGTCAATACGCCCGGGCGCCAGCGTGTCCAGCATACGGAAAACTTCGGCGACTTTCATGGGGCTGTAATGCGGCAACATAACGCCGCCAGAGCCGACGCGTAAATGCCGCGTTTTGGCGGCAATATGCCCGATTAGAATTTCCGGTGCCGCGCCCGCAAAAGCCGATGTGTTGTGATGCTCGGCCAACCAAAACCGCCGATAGCCGAGCGCATCGGTGTGCGTGGCCAGCGCCACGGTCTCGGCGACTGCCAATGCCGGGTTGGTTGCGCTGTTGACCGGCGATTGATCGAGAGCATTGAGGATAAAATCCGTCATGCCCCAAACATAGCCATAATCGCACGAACTTGCCAGCCCGAGGCAAATTAGCACTTGCCGCCGCGCCAAGAGGGGCTAATATCTGCGCGTCGATTGGGAGGTCGGCGGCTCAAATAAAGGGAGATCGAATTGTATCAGCAACTCAAAGACGTACGTCAGGAACTCACGGGCGAGGGTGGCCTATTTCAGGTCAATGAAGTGGAAGTGCGCGGGCAAATGCTCAAAACTTTCGCGATGGCACCCGCCTCATTGCGCGATGTTTGGCTGATGACGGCGGGATTTGCCGAGCGTGATTATCTGCTTTACGAGGACGCGCGCTGGACATACGCGCAAGCCATGGCGGAAACCGCCAGCATTGCGAATTGGGTAATGGCGCAAGGCGTGACACGCGGTGACCGCGTTGCCATTTCCATGCGTAATTTTCCCGAATGGATGTTGTGCTATTGGGCGCTGACATCAATCGGCGTTGGCGTGGTGGGCATGAACGCCTGGTGGGTCACGGATGAAATGGCCTACGGGCTGGAAGATTCGACGCCCAAGCTGTTGATCTGTGACCAAGAACGCCTGAACACATTTATGCCCGTGCGCGACCAATTCCCGGATATGAAAATTGTCGGTGTGCGTCTGCCCGCACCGGTTGAAGGTGTGGTGGATTATGCCGAGTTACGTGCCCATGGCGGGGATATGCCCGATGTGGCGGTCGACCCCGATGATGATGCGTGCATTTTTTACACCTCCGGCACCACCGGACGCCCCAAAGGAGCGCAGCTGACCCATCGCGGCTGCGTGCTCAACATTATGAATGTCGTTTTCATGAATTTATGTGCGTCGACCGCGTTGGCGCGTGTTCATGGCACGCCGCCGATTGATCCGGCGAATGCACCGGTGACCGTGACCTTGGTCACCACGCCGCTGTTTCATGTGACGGCGAATAATTGCGTCGTGCAACCTGCGACCCTGACCGGCGGCAAAATCATCCACATGTATAAATGGGATGCGGGCGAGGCGCTGAAACTGATCGAGCAGGAAAAAATCACCGGCATTAGTGGTGTGCCGGTCATGTCGCGCGAAATTATCGCGCATCCCGATTTCGACAAATACGACACTTCTTCGCTCACTGCCCTGGGCGGCGGCGGCGCGCAGTTGCAGCCTGATTTGGTCGGCAAAATCGACAAAGCGCTCGAAAACGGCAAACCTGCTACGGGCTATGGCATGACCGAGACATGCGGCATTATTTCGGCTGTGGCGAATGATTACTTTATCGATCGCCCCGAAAGCGTTGGCCCGCCCGTGCCGACCTTGGACGTCAAATGCATTGACGCGGACGGCAATGACCTGCCGCATGGCGAACTGGGCGAGTTGTGCGTCAAAGGCGGCAATGTCATCAAAGGCTATTTGAACCGTGCCGAGGCCACCGAGGAAAGCATCCAAGATGGTTGGCTACGCACTGGCGACATTGCGCGCATTGATGATGAAGGTTTTATTTTCATCGTCGACCGCGCCAAAGATATGGTGCTGCGCGGCGGTGAAAATATTTACTGTGCCGAAGTCGAAAGCGCGATTTTCAAGCATGATGCGGTCGCCGAATGTACGGTTTTTGGTGTCGCCGATGATCGGTTGGGCGAAGAAGTTGGCGTCGCGATTGTGGTTGCCGACGGCGCGTCTGTGACGGCCGACGAGATCCGCGATCATTGTGCGAATTTATTGGCAAAGTTCAAAATTCCCCGCTACATCTGGTTGCGTCGGGAGTCATTGCCGCGTAATGCGAGTGGTAAATTTTTGAAACGCGAATTGCGCGACACGCTGGACCCGGCTGACGCGGCCTGATGCGGCTTGACGCTGCTTAAGCGCCGATACACTAACCCCAAAACCTCGTAAACAGGGGCCTTCGATACCGACGAAATAACACGACCCAAATAAAAAAATAAAAACGGAGAATAATCGTGTCGTTCATCACTCGCCTGCTTTGCATGGCGCTTGCCGTGTCGGTGTTGCTTGCCGGACACATGGCGCGCGCCTTAGATATTTCTGAGCCTGTTACCGGGCCTGTCGACACGGGCACCACGGGCAGCGAGCTTGACGAAGACGCCAATCATGCCATTTCGGGCGGTGGCGGCGTGTCGGTGGAGGCCACGCCGCCCGCACCCGGCGCCGTCGTGATTATCGACCATACCGACACGCGCAATGTGGTGATCGACGGCCCCGTCACCGTGCACGACCGCAGCGAAGACGACCTCGTCGATTTCGACGCCAATAATGCAATCGGCGTACTGGTCGGGCGCGCGGCGCCCGTGCAGGGCACCATAAGTTTTGGCAGTCAGGCTTTCATCAATCTCACGGATGACAAACCGCGGTTTGATGTCGACGAAGACGGCGTCTTTGACGGTATTTACGATGATAGCGGTGCCTATCGTGGCGGCGCGACGGCTCAAGATGATGGGCGGGTCGGTGTCTATGTGCCGCAAAATCTGTCCGGTGACCTGCTGGCGCTCAATGGTGCGCGTATTTCGGTGACGGCGGATGATGGCGGCGGGTTTATCATTGAGGGTGACATTACGGGCCGCGTCAACCTTGCCGCGACGCTCATTTATATTGGTGCCGATGCCAGTGATGACGCTGTCAGCGTCGGCATTTATGGCGATGTGAGCGATTTTGTCCGCCTTGCAGGGTCGGTTTCGGCAACCGGCCAGAACGTGGTCGGTTTGCGGGTCAGTGGCAATTTGGCGCGAAGTCTGCAATTTGAAGGCGCGACGGCAGTTTCAGGGTTTGCCACCACCGTCGTGTCCAGCGCTGGCGACCCCCAAACGCTGCTCGACGCCAATGAGCTGGGCGCGGCTGCGGCGGGGGTTAAGCTGACGGGCAATGTCGGTGAGGGGGTGCTTGTGAACGGCAATATCAATGCCGTCACCACCCCGGGTGAAAGCCAATCCCTACAGGCAATATCCGAGGCGCGTGTCGATGCGGGTGATGTGACGGGATTGAAGACCCAGCCCTATCATTATGATCAAAACCGCACGGTCGGCTCGATATCCAGTTTTGGCGATGCGCCGGCGCTGGTGATGGATGGCGGCACCTATGGCAGCGTGGTCGAGCGCTTTGTCGACACTACGAATGATGGCGGCGACGGCACGGATGACAGCCTTTATTTGACGCAGAATTTCAGCTACTCCCATTCGCTGATTAATCGCGGCACAATTACAGCCAATGGCCTGAATGACGGCTAA
>CAJXCG010000060.1 GCA_913051715.1 uncultured Rhodobiaceae bacterium | reverse complement strand
TATTGCTGCTGGGCGAAGACGGCAAGGCACCGAAAATTGGCGCGCCGACCGTAAGCGGTGCAAGCGTTGTGGCCGAAGTGGTCGAACAATCACGTGCCGATAAAGTCACGGTGATCAAATTCAAGCGCCGCAAGAATTATCACCGCACAAAAGGCCATCGTCAGCATCAAACGGTTTTGAAAATTACCGACATTGCGGCCAAAGCAGCAGCCAAGGCAGAGCCGAAAGCTGACAAGGCCGAAACGGAAGCAACAAGCGAGGAGTAGAACTCATGGCTCATAAAAAGGCAGGTGGTTCTTCACGCAATGGGCGCGACAGCGCGGGTCGGCGGCTCGGCGTCAAGAAATTTGGCGGCGAACACGTCATTCCGGGCAATATTATCATTCGCCAGCGCGGCACAAAATGGCATCCCGGCGACAATGTCGGCATTGGCAAAGACCACACGATTTTCGCCGTGGTTGAAGGCAATGTCACATTTTCCGAGAAAAAAGGCGGTCGGACGGTCGTTTCTGTCCTGCCAACAGCGGAAGCAGCCGAATAACGAAAACCCTGCGGCCCGCAGGGGCTTTTCAGGCAAATGGGAGATGGGCAGCCATCTCCCTTTTTACTTGGGCGTGTATCAGCGCGGTGCGGGGCATCGGCTTTTTACTTCCAACAATTAAGATAAAACACTAGATTCAGGATGTTATCGGTTTTTCCAGATCGGCACAGGACGACGCACCGACATGAAATTTCTTGATCAGGCAAAAGTCTATATCCGCTCAGGCGACGGCGGCGCGGGCTGTGTCAGCTTTCGGCGCGAAAAATATGTCGAATTTGGCGGGCCCGATGGCGGCGATGGCGGCAGTGGCGGCGATGTTATCGCCGAATGTGTGGACGGGCTGAACACGCTGATCGACTATCGCTACCAACAACATTTCAAAGCCGGCACAGGCACGCATGGCATGGGGCGCAACCGCACCGGCGCGGACGGCCCCGACAAAATTCTGCGCGTGCCCGTCGGCACGCAAATTTTTGCCGAAGACAATGAAACCCTGCTCGCCGATCTGACAGAAATCGGCCAGCGCGTTGTACTGGCGCGCGGCGGCAATGGCGGGTTTGGCAATGCCCGCTTCAAGGGGCCGGTCAATCGCGCACCGCGCCATGCAAATCCCGGGCTTGAAGGGCGCGATGCGTGGCTTTGGTTGCGGCTGAAACTGATTGCCGATATCGGCCTTTTGGGACTGCCCAATGCCGGCAAATCAACATTGCTTGCCAGCGTCAGCCGCGCACGCCCGAAAATCGCCGATTACCCGTTCACCACCCTGCACCCCAATTTGGGCGTCGTCGGCGCGCGCGGGCACGAATTTGTCATGGCGGATATTCCAGGCCTGATTGCCGGGGCCAGTGACGGCGCCGGTTTGGGGCACAGATTTCTGGGCCATGTCGAGCGCTGCACCGCGCTGCTGCATCTGGTGGATGCCACGCAAGATGACATTATTGCCAGCTACCGCACCATACGCCACGAGCTTGGCGCCTATAGCCGTGATCTCGCGGCGCGCCACGAAGTGATCGCCCTGACCAAATGCGACGCGCTGGATGATGCCCTGCGCGATGAAAAGAAAAACGCACTCGCCGCCGAGACGGGGCTTGCGCCTGTGCTGATTTCTGCCGTGAGTGGGGAAAATATTGACCAGCTATGCGATATTTTGCTGGATTGCGTGCGCGCCGGACAGGGGGAAACGCCCGGAAAACTGGCTGGTTCCGGCGTCCAGCAGACGGCGGCCTGGCATCCGCTCGAAAGAGGCTAGCGGCCATGCAAAACGAGATAAATGCAGCAAAGCTGGTCGTTATCAAGGTCGGGTCTTCATTGCTTATCCGTGACGGTGCCCTGGACACGCAATGGCTGGCGGGCCTTACCGAAGAAATTAAAACCGCCAGCACGCGCGGCCAGCAAATTATGGTTGTCACCTCAGGCGCGGTCGCGCTTGGTTGCGCCAGCGCAGGCCTCGACCGCCAAGCGCTGACGCTGGAACAAAGCCAAGCCGCCGCTGCCATCGGGCAGATCGCATTGACGCAGGGCTGGCAGGATTGTTTGGCGGGCAAGGGGCTGAAAGCGGCGCAAATTTTGCTGACCATTGGCGATACCGAAGAGCGGCGGCGCTATCTGAATGCGCGGCGTACTTTGCAGGCGCTCCTCGATATGGGCACGGTGCCGATTATTAACGAGAACGACACAGTGGCAACACAAGAACTGCGTTATGGCGACAATGACCGGTTGGCGGCGCGCGTCGCGGGCATGATGTCGGCGGATGTTCTCATTCTGCTGTCCGATGTTGACGGGTTTTACACGGCTGCGCCGGAGACAGATAAAAATGCCGACCTCATCCGCGAGGTGACAGATGTGAACGATGAACTACTCGCCATGGCTGGTGGCGCGGGCAGTGCCGTCGGCTCGGGCGGCATGGTGACAAAATTGCAGGCCGCACAAATCGCCATGCAAGCGGGCTGCCACATGATTTTGACCGACGGGCGCGGCGCCCACCCGCTCTCGCGGCTGCACGAAACGGGCCGCGCAACCTTGTTTCGGGCGATGCAGAACCCGCTGGCGGCGCGCAAAAACTGGATTGCCGGCACGTTGCAAACGGCGGGGCAATTACACATTGATGCGGGCGCGGTCGCCGCACTGCGTGATGGCAAATCGCTTTTGCCGATCGGGGTGACGCAAGTTTCGGGACATTTTGAGCGCGGCGATTGCGTGCAGATTTTGGATTGCGACGGCAGCGAAATTGCGCGTGGCCTGACGGCCTATGCGCTGGGCGATGCCCAACGTATTATCGGTCGCGCCAGCACGGAAATCGTCGACCTACTAGGATTTGACGGACGCCGGGAAATCGTTCACAGAGACGATCTGGTGATGAACCAGGAAGGGGAATAAGGTGACCCAGAAACGGGAAAATACCGCCGATCAAAATCTGGCCGAAATCATGTCCGCGATCGGTGCCCGCGCGCGCACCGCCGCGCAAAGGCTGGCGCTGGCGAGCACTGAGGAAAAAAACGCGGCGTTGCAAAGCGCCGCCAATGCGCTGCGCGCGGGTGCCAACGAAATTATCGCCGCCAATCAGCGTGACCTTGGCGAAGCCGAAAAACAAAATGTCGGTGCCGCGCGGCTTGACCGCATCATGCTGGACGCGGCGCGGGTGGAAGCTATTGCCGTTGCGGTCGAGGCGATTATCGCCCTGCCCGACCCGGTCGGGACAAAACTTGCAACGTGGCAAGTGCCTTCGGGCCTTGATATTACCCGCGTGCGCGTGCCGCTGGGCGTCACGGGCGTGATTTATGAAAGCCGCCCCAATGTGACCGCCGATGCAGCCGCTTTGTGTTTCAAGGCCGGCAATGCGGTGATTTTGCGCGCCAGTTCCGAAATTGTACATTCGGCTGAAGCCATTCATGGCTGTTTTACGCATGCGCTGGGCGCGACAGGCCATGACCCAAATGGGGTGCAGCTTGTCCCCAGCACCGACCGCGCTGCCGTCGGCATGATGCTCGCCGGATTGGACGGCAATATTGACGTGATCGTGCCGCGCGGCGGCAAAAATCTGGTCGGGCGCGTGCAAGACGAAGCGCGCGTGCCGGTTTTCGCCCATTTGGAAGGCATTTGTCATGTCTATGTGCATGGCGATGCCGCGCTCGACATGGCGCGCGATATTGTTACCAATGCCAAGATGCGCCGCACCGGCATTTGCGGCGCGGCGGAAACACTGCTGGTTGATGCCGCATGCGCGGCCAGCCATTTGGCCCCGCTCGTCAGCGATTTGCTGGACGCGGGCTGCGAAGTGCGCGGCGATGCCCAAACTTGCGCCACGCATGACGCGGTGCGCCCGGCGGCGGATGATGATTGGGGGCAGGAGTTTTTAGGCCCGATTATTGCCGTGCGCGTTGTCGAGGGACTGGACGCGGCCATGGCACATATCGCGCAATTTGGCTCGAACCATACCGACGCCATCATTACCGCTGATGCCCATGCCGCAAGCCGGTTTCTGAACGAGGTCGACAGCGCCATTGTGATGCATAATTGCTCCACCCAATTTGCCGATGGCGGCGAATTTGGCATGGGCGCGGAAATTGGCATTGCCACAGGCCGCTTTCACGCGCGCGGGCCGGTGGGGCTTGAGCAGTTGACCAGTTTCAAATATGCCGTGCGCGGCGACGGACAGGTGCGGCCCAAATAATGATTGCGCGCAACCATTTTGCGCCGGGCATGAGCGTCGGCCTGTTCGGCGGCAGCTTCGACCCGCCCCATGCCGGACACCGACTGGTGTCGCTCACCGCGCTCAAAGCCCTACAGCTTGACCGCATTTGGTGGCTGGTAAGCCCGCAAAACCCGCTAAAAGCACATGCCCCGAAAGACAGCACAGCGCGTGTCGCTGCATGCCGAGCGCTGGCCCGGCACCCGAAAATTTTTGTTTCCGACGAAGAAACCAGGCTGGGCACACAATATGCCATCGACACGGTGCGCCGCCTGAAATCGGCCAATCCCGGCGTGCGCTTTATCTGGCTGATGGGGGCCGACAATCTGGCCGGTCTGCATAAATGGAAGTTCTGGGACGAGTTGATGAGCGAAATTCCGGTGGCGATTTATCCGCGCCCGGGCAGCACCTTGCAGGCCGGTATCAGCCCGGCAGCGATGCGCTTTGCGCCATGGCGCAAGCCCGCCAGTGCCGCGGCAAATTTTCGCTTCGCGCAAGCACCGGCCTGGATCATGCTGGACGGTGTGTTGAGCGGGCTTTCTTCATCTGCCCTACGGCACCAAAAAGGTGATCATAATAATTGAAATTTGCGGCGAAATTTGTTTTCATTCACTTGTCAGCTTCCGCTGACGCATGTCTTGATGACATTTACATGGGGAAAGTGCTCTGAGCGAGAAAAAGCCTTTGGCGCACATTGAGGGACCCGATCAGCTAGACGGCGCCCTTCACAAACTGGTGTTGAAAAGTCTTGACGACGATTTGGCCCAAGAAATAGTAACCATTGATCTTGCAGGAAAATCGGCATTGGCTGACCATATGGTGGTCGCCACGGGGCGTTCGCAACGCCACGTGGGTGCGGTTGCCGACCATTTGCTGCGCAAGCTCAAGGAAGACGGATATAAAGGCGTGCGCGCCGAGGGTCTGTCAACCTGCGACTGGGTGCTGGTCGATGCAGGCGATGTTGTTGTGCATATTTTCCGGGCGGAAGTCCGGGAATTTTACGGCATCGAGAAAATGTGGGCGGCGGAAGCCAGCCCCGTGCCTTCGGGCGCGCCTGCCAATGTCGCCGACCGGCAACTGGGAGCCGAATTAAGCGCCTAGCCCATGCAGCTGGGTATTATTGCCGTGGGGCAGATGCGCGACACGGCCGAGCGTCCGCTGGTTGAAAACTTCCGCCGGCGTATAGAAGCCTCTGGTCGCCAATTAGGAATTTCCGGCCTATCGATCATTGAATTGCGCGAAAAGCGCGGGCTGACGGGCGCCGAAAAAAAACGCAGTGAAAACGCGCTTGTCGCCGATGCCTTAGCCAAACGCAACGGGCCGCTAATCGTGCTGGATGAAACCGGCACCAGCGTGTCGAGCCGCGCCTTTGCCGATCGGCTGCAAGGCTGGGTCGCACGCGGCGACGGCGATGTCACATTCGTGATCGGCGGTGCCGATGGGCTGGATGATGCCATTCGCGCGCGCGCCGAGCTTGTCTTGTCGCTCGGCCCAATGACGTGGCCGCATATGCTGGCACGTGTGCTATTATGCGAGCAGATTTGGCGTGCCATTTCCATTTTGACCCGCCACCCTTATCACCGCGATTGAGCCAATATGCCCGACCGACCTGTCTTTATGATTTTCGCCCGCATAAGACACTGCGTAGCGGGCCTGTCTCTCTCCGGCGTGTGCGTGCTGGGCGCTATTTTGCTGCCGGTGCCGGTATCGGGGCAAGAAGGCAAGCAGGATTTGGAATCCATAAACAATGAGATCCGCGATCGGCAATCGCGGCGTCTGGGCTTGGAAGAAAAAGCCGAAACCATTCAAAATCAAAGCAAACGCTTGCGCCGCCGTGTGATCGAACTGGCGCGCGACATCCGCAACATCGATATTGAGCGCGGGCGTATCGAAGAAAGGTTGAGTGAACTGGCCGTGACGGAAAGCCAGCTCGATGCCCAGTTGCAGCGCGACCGCGCCGCCCTGTCGCGCACGCTGGCCGGTCTGCAAGCCTTGGAAACACAACCACCGCCCGCATTTGCGGTTCACCCCGATGACGCGCTGGCTGCGGTGCAAGGGGCGATTGCGCTGGCGAGCATTGTGCCGTCCATGCAGACGCGCGCGCAGGCCTTACGCAATCAGCTTGTCGAGCTTGTTGCCATTCGCGCGCATATGGATCGCCAATCGGCAGATTTGGTGCGCGCCGAGCAAGATGCCGCGGCAGCGCGGCGCAGCATTGAGATCGCTTTGGCCGAAAAGGCAAGCGCCGAAGCCGACATTCGCGCCGCCGCCGCGCGCGAGGCCGAGGCCATCGCCAAGCTGGTGGCTCAAGCCAAGAACCTGAAAGACCTCGCCGCGCGCCTGCAAAAGCGCAATCGCAAAAACTCCAGCCCGCCCGTGAGCGGCGCGGGCAATTTTGCCCGGGCCCGCGGTCTCGTGCCGCTGCCGGTTATCGGGCAGGTGGAACAGCGCTTCGGCCAAGCCGACACCAATGGACAAACCGTGCAGGGGCTTGCCATCGCCGCCCGTCCGGGCGCCCAGATTACCGCGCCTTATGACGGGCGCGTTTTATATAGTGGCGCGTTCCGACAATATGGCGGCATTGTTATTTTGGGAATTGACGGCAATTACCAGATGATTTTGGCCGGCATGGACGCCGCGCACAGCTATGTCGGCCAAGAGGTGCTGGCCGGCGAACCGCTGGGGAATTTGCCGCAAAGGGCTGGGTCATTGCAACGCAGTCGGCTATATTTGGAATTGAGGTATAAAGGACGCCCGATTGATCCGGCGCCCTGGATCAAAAACGACAAAAGGAGCGGCTAAGCCATGCCAGAGTTGATTGTCGAGCTGAAAAAACTGGTGGCTGTTGCGCTGATTCTCGTGACAGGCAGTGTGCTGGCGCACGCGCAAGAAACCACGGAAGACGACCAGCTCGCGCTTTACGAGCAGCTCACCCTGTTTGGCGATGTTTTGGAGCGGGTGCGCGCTGAATATGTCGATGCACCAAGCGATGAAGAGCTGATCGAGGCTGCGCTGACCGGTATGCTGGCCTCGCTCGATCCGCATTCGGCCTATCTGCCGCCAAAGGGCTTTGAAGACATGCAAATTCAAACGCGCGGCGAATTTGGTGGCCTTGGCATTGAAGTCACCATGGATAAGGGGCTGGTCAAAGTCATCGCGCCGATTGACGACACACCGGCCCAACGCGCGGGCATGTTGCCCAATGATCTCGTCTCGCATCTGGACGACGAGCCGGTGCTGGGGCTGACCTTGGCCGAGGCGGTGGAACGCATGCGCGGGCAAAAGGGCACTGATATCACCCTCACCGTATTGCGCGAGGGCGAGGACGAACCGCTGGAAATAACCATCACGCGGGATATTATCCGTATCCGTGCCGTGCGCCATCGCGTCGAGGGGCCGCGCAAAAACATTGCTTATATTCGCCTGACGACATTTAACGCCCAGACGACGAAAAATCTGAAAAAGGCATTTTCCGCCCTGCCCGCCGAAATCGGCGACAAAAAGCTGGCGGGTTTCATTATTGACCTACGCAATAATCCGGGCGGCCTTTTGACCGAAGCTGTTTCGGTTTCCGACACCATGCTCGACCGTGGCGAAATTGTCTCGACCCGCGGGCGTCAAGGGCGTGACAGTTCCCGCTTCACCGCGCGGCGCGGCGACATGGCGCGCGGCTATCCGGTGATTGTGATGATCAATGGCGGCTCAGCGTCGGCGTCGGAAATCGTTGCCGGCGCGCTGCAAGACCACCACCGCGCGATTATTCTGGGCACACGCAGTTTCGGCAAAGGCTCGGTACAAACTATTATGCCGCTGGCAAATAATGGCGCGTTGCGTATGACCACCGCGCGTTATTTCACCCCGTCGGGGCGCTCCATCCAAGCATTGGGCATCGAGCCGGATATTGTTATCCGGCAAGAATTGCCGGAAGAGTTTAAGGGTCGTAATGCGCGCAGCGAGGCCGATTTGCGCGGCGCACTTGACGGCACGAATATTGACGGGCAGAGCAATAAGGAGCCGACGCCGGCACCTGAAAAACCGGAACGCTCCGTCGCCTTTATTCCGCCCGAACCTGCCGATGACAAACAGTTGCAGCACGCCATAAAACTGCTCGACAATTTGAACAATGCCCAAGCGAACCCGGACGATCGCAAGGCGCTATGAGCACAACCGCATTCGACCGACCGGATTTTCCGCCCGACCACCCGGCGCATCAGTTGAGTTATCGGGCGTGCGTGGGCATTGTGCTGTTCAATAAAGACGGGCTGGTTTTTACCGGCAAGCGCAGCACCGAAAAGCTCCCGGCCGATGCCCCGCTCTGGCAGTTTCCCCAAGGCGGCATGGATGCGGGTGAAACGCCACTTTATGCTGCGCGGCGCGAATTATTGGAAGAAACCGGATTGCGCGCGCAAACCGTGCTGTATGAAATTCCGGGCTGGCTCAGCTACGACTTGCCCGAAGCGTTGATCGGCGCGGCGCTCAAGGGAAAATATCGCGGCCAGAAGCAGAAATGGTTTGCTATGCGATTTGACGGCACCGACGCAGAAGTGCAACTCGACGCGCATGAGCAGGTCGAGTTCACCGAATGGCAATGGCGCCCGCTGGCCGAATGCGTCGATCTGGTCGTGCCGTTCAAACGCCATATTTATGACTATGTAGCGCGCCAGTTTGCCCATCTGGCCGCACGCGGATAAGCGTATGGCCGATCCAACCCTGCCTGTGATTGATTTTACCCCCTTTATCAGCGGCACGGATGAGGCGCGCCGCGCGACGGCAAAAAATATCGACCGCGCCTGTCGGGAAAGCGGATTTTTTTATCTGGAAAATCACGGGATCGCGCCGGCTATTTTCGCCGATGCGTTCACCGCCGCCGACAAGTTTTTCGCACGACCCTTGGCCGAAAAACAACGCATTGCCATCGAAAACTCGGCCTGTCATCGCGGCTGGTTTGCCCTCGGCGGCGAAGCGCTTGACGCCCGAGCCCATCCCGAAGGCGATTACAAGGAAGGCATCAAAATCGGCCAGGATCTCGCACCCAACCATCCGCGCGTGCAAGCTGGTATTGCGCTGCACGGCCCCAATCAATGGCCGGATTTGCCGGGCTGGCAACCCACCATGCAGCGCTGTTTTGCAGCGTGCGAGGATCTGAGCCGCCAACTTATGCAGGCCTTTGCGCTGGCGCTGGGTCTTGAACAGCAATTTTTCGACCCATGGTTGAACCTGCCCATGGCAACATTGGGCCCGCTATATTACCCGCCCGTGCCGGCCGATGCGCGCGGGCGTATCAGCGCCGGCGCGCATACGGATTTCGGGTGCCTGACGCTGCTGGCGCAGCAGCATATTGGCGGGCTTGAGATTTGGACGCGCGACGATACATGGTGCGCCGTGCCGCCGCGCGAAAACATGCTGGTGGTCAATATCGGGGACATGCTCGCGCGCTGGACGAATGACCGATACGCTTCGACGCGCCATCGCGTCGTCAACACGTCTGAGCACACACGGCTGTCGCTGGCGTTTTTTTTCGACCCCGATCCGGATGTCGACCTGTCACCCCTGCCCGGGTGTCTGCCGCCGGGGGCCGCGCCCAAATATCCGCCGGCGACCAGCCTGTCGCATCTGATTGACAAAATCGGTGAAAGCTTTTCTTATCGTGACAAAACCGAATAGGTTCCCCGATGCATAAATATATCGTCACGCTGTCTTGTCGAGATGGCCTCGGCATTGTCGCCGCCGTATCGCAAATCTTTGCCGAAGCCGGGCTCAATATTGACGAAAGCCAGCAGTTTAGCGATGCCGATAGCGGTATGTTTTTCATGCGCGTCGGGCTGAGTGCTGGAAATCCACTCGACCCGCACGCGCTGGATGATGCCTTTGCGCCGGTCGCGGCAAAATTCGATATGAGCTGGAAACTCGTCAATGCCGCGCATCGCCCGCGCGCGCTGATTATGGTGTCAAAATTTGACCATTGTCTTGTCGATCTGATTTATCGCTGCCAGACCAATTCCCTGCACATGGATATTGCCGGCGTGATCTCCAATCATACGGTCGGCCGACAATGGAGCGAAAATGCAGGTCTTGCGTTTCATTTCAGGCCGGGCGGGGCAGCCGCGCGCGCAGAAAACGAAGCCCATCTTTTACAGCTGATCGAAACGCAGGAAGTCGAGCTGGTTATTCTGGCGCGCTATATGCAAATCCTGTCGCCCGAACTGACGGCGCGGCTCGACGGGCGCATCATCAATATTCACCACAG
>CAJXCG010000059.1 GCA_913051715.1 uncultured Rhodobiaceae bacterium | reverse complement strand
CTGTATTCCGTCTTTCTGCTTACCGATTGTTAACGGTTTGTCCCTAGTTTAGTTCCGGCCCGAAAAATATTCGGGCTTCGGTTTTGCGTTTTGTTTATGCGTATTGGCTCCCAAGACGGCGTAGTGCTGTGTCTTGGTGTGGGCTGCATGAGAAGTAACAACAACAAGGTACAAAAATAGGATCATTCATGTTTTACGATCGTTTGCTAAACCTCAAATCACTCAAAACTCGTCTTTTGTCGTCATTGTCTTTCGCGCCGCTCTACAGCAGTGACCAGAAGTTGCCGCTTGCCAAGTTCCGCCGCGAGGGTATGAACCTCACGCCGTTGATTACCGGCTTGCTGGCTGCGTGTGGCGGGTCGACAACTTACGTTCCCGTGGGCGAAGTCGTCATCACGACCAGTGGCGACGGCTCAAGTGACGGTGGCACAACTCCGGGCGGCACCGGGCCGTTCGCCGCGACAGATTTCACCGTGACGGTTGCCGACGGCGTCATTGAAGGGGCGCTGGTTTACATCGACACGAATAACAATGGCACGTTTGACGCGGGCGATATTTCGCTTGGGCGCACAGATGCCACCGGCTCGGTTGCCGTGGGCGCGCAATATGCGGGCCAAGAAATCACCGTCGACCTTGTCGGTTCGTTTGACCTGTTTACCGCGACCGAGTTCACCGGCGGCGATGGCGCAGATATTTTTGAGTTTGACCCAAATTATATTGCGGATTATCGCTTAAACATCACTGATTTTGTGCTTGGTGAAGACAAAATCAGAATTGATACGGCCAATGCGAACGAAACAACATGGGAAGAATTGGGCTTTGCTGTTGCTCGCACTGCGCCTGGCGACACCGATACCTTACTTTTGCTGGGAGGGAGCCTCGTAAACAGCCTCTATATCGAAAATTTGTTGACTGGCGTCTCAGAAGCTCCCGGCACCTACATAGACAACAACTTCGACACGATTTTCGAGATTGTCTAAGCCGCATTGCGCGGCAGGTAAAGCCGGCCACTCTGGCTTGTGTGTGGAGGGCTGGCTTGTTTGGGCTGACGCCGCTCTTCAGCCCGCAGGCGCGTCACTCTGGTTGTGACGCGCCTTTTTCATGTACCCCATAAAAGCCACCCCATAAAGGGCGGCGCATTGACGGATGCGCCTTTGCGCCTATATCAGGGGCATGACAGATGACCCGGACAACACACAGGCCGCCACGGTTGCCGCTGCGGCGGCCGCGCTGGTGCAACAATATGGCGATGATGCCGAAGTGGTGGCGACATTGCGCGCGGCGGAATTTGCCGCCGCCGGCGATGTCGAAGCGCTGGCCGCTTGGGACATGATCATCGCCTATCTGGAGGCCATGCGCGCGGGCACCGGGGAAACCCCCAACACGGCCCCGCTGAACTGATGCCCGACACCCCCATAACCGTGTTTTACAATGGCGCGTGCAATATTTGCGCGCCGGAAGTGGCGCTTTACCGCCGCCGCACACAAGCGCAGGGGCGCACGCATGTCAGCTATTGCGATATTTCCAGCGCCGAATTGCCGGCCGACGCCCCGGCAGACAAAACCCGTGACGACATGTTGCGCCGCCTGCACATCAGAAAAAATGATATTTGGTACAGCGGTGTAGATGCGTTTATTCATCTGTGGCACGAAGTGCCGGGCTTTGGCTGGCTGGCGCGCTTTGTGGGCTTTGCGCCCGTGCGTTGGCTCGCCGTGCCGATTTATGACCATGTGCTCGCGCCATGGCTTTACCGCCGACATATCCGCAAAACACGCTGCCGCGTTTCCTAAATAAACGGCACGCCAAGCGCGCATGCCGAAAGCAGCGCCGCCGATAAACTGACAATGATAATTTTATCCATGTTCCACTCCGTCTTTTTGTTATGCCGTTGAGTGGGTTGATTAAGCGTTAACGCTTCAGCCATCACTAAATGCCCTGAACAGCTAAATGCCCTGAACAGCTAAATGCCGGGAACAAAAGGCATGTCGATCGTGCACGCCGCCAGCAAAATTGCGGCGCAAAGAATGATGATGTGGTGTCGCATGGTGAACTCCCGTTTTCTTATTATTGGGCAGGCGGGTTAGCCTTCTTCGGGCCAGTCATTTTCCTGCGCGGTTTTATAGCCGGCATAATTTGGCTGGTCGATAGCCAGTTTGCCCATGGTTGCGCGTTTCAGATGATCAATCAAGGGCGCATCATCAAGCCCGAGTGTGCCCTCGGCAATTTTCGCGCACAGCGTGTGGTTTAATTCTTCCAGCGACCCGCGCGCGCCCAGCAGCGTTTCAAGCCGCGCGGTTTGGGCGGCGCGAAAGCCGGGGCGCAGCGCCAATTCGCGCTGCATCAATGCCAGCACATTGCCCGCCACGCGCGCCGAAAACGCAGCGTGTCCAGTCAGCTGCGGCGCAATCTCGGCGCTGATAAACTCTTGCACCGCCATCATCAAATCAGCGATATCCGGCTTGTCCTGCATCAATCTTGGCCCTCCAGCATCCGCAACAGGTCGATCTCGGTTTCCGAGGCGCGCCGACCAATGGCGGCGCGTTCCACCGTCCGGTCTGCGCCCGATGTAAAGGCGGTCGCCATCATCGTGCACATAATACCCCATTTCAGCGTGCCCAGAATTTCCCAAAACCGCACCGCCGCGCGGTCGATGGTGCCGCCCGCCGCTTCATAGGCAGCGTAAAAATCTTCGCGCTGACCAAACCCGCCAACCGGATTTTGATGCTGGCCGAAGCGCCAGGAGGGCACGCACGGCCAGCCCAGATCTTCCATCGGGTCGCCAATATGGGCGAGTTCCCAGTCGAGAATGGCGACCACGCCCGCTTGCGGCTGCACCATTAAATTGCCCATGCGGAAATCGCCATGCACCAGCGCGTCGGCGCGCGCGGCGGGCAGATTGTCGCTCAGCCATTTTATCGCCAGTTCAAAAACCGGGTGGGGGTGGGCGTGGGCGCGCAAAATCTCGGTGTATTTGTTCAATTCGCCCGCCGCATCCGAGCGCGGCAGCCCCGTCATCTCATCGCTGTTGAGCGCGTGCAGCCGCGCCAGCATGGTGCCGCATTGCGCCGCCAGTTGCGGCCGGATGGCGGCAAATTCATCGTCGCGCAAAATTTTGCGCGCAATCGTCTGGCCCTCGATAAAGCGCATAATATAGCCCATGCCCAGGCCGTCATCGGGCGTGCAAATATGCACGACTTCCGGCACCCAAACGCCTGCGCCGTGCACCTGCTTGAGCGCGCGCGCCTCATCCGTCATCGATAGTGCGCTGCTGCCGCCGGCCTTTGCCACCCCGCCGGGCGGACGGCGCAAAACAAAAACCTCCCCGCCGCACGCAAAGCGGTAGCTTTCCTGGCTGGCACCACCCGAAAGCCGCGTATAATCCGTCATCGCACCGCCCAAATGGGTGGCGCATAAGGCGTCGAGCGCACGGGTAAAATCGGAAGCTTGTGCCGGTGATGTCATGGTTAATTGCCTATTATCCGATATTCTGGCATGTATATAACAATGCAAGAAGAATCGCCACCGCGCCGGACGTTGCTGACAATCCTG
Organism: uncultured Rhodobiaceae bacterium; assembly: GCA_913051715.1. Lineage (GTDB taxonomy): Bacteria > Pseudomonadota > Alphaproteobacteria > RS24 > RS24 > UBA7378. Next base: position 7,082 of record CAJXCG010000059.1, on the reverse strand, counting down.
CGAACTTATTTTCTGACCGGACTCGTCGTCACGGCACCGATTTTCATCACGTTTTATCTGGTGCTGTGGTTTGTCGAAATTCTCGATGGCTGGTTCAAACCGTGGATCCCGCAACCCTACCGCCCGGAATCCTATTTGCCCATCGAACTGCCCGGCACAGGGCTGGTGCTCGCGCTGGTGGTGCTGACGATTATTGGCGGGTTCACGGCCAATTTTCTGGGCCGCACGCTGCTCAGTTTCAGCGATCGGGTGATCCGGCAAATGCCCGTGGTCGGCTCGGTCTACACGGCGCTCAAACAAATCTTCCAAACGGCGATGCGCGACGACGGCCAGTTTTCGCAAGTCGCGCTGATCGAATATCCACGCCGCGGGCTGCACGCCATCGCCTTTGTAACCAAAACCGCCGATAGTCGCGTGAACGAAGCCACGGGTGAGGAGATGATCAGCGTGTTCCTGCCGACCACGCCGAACCCGACCTCCGGCTTCCTGCTTTTCGTGCCGAAGTCAGAAATCAAGATACTTGATATGACGGTTGAAGAAGGCGCGCGGCTCGTCATTTCCGCCGGGTTGGCGGACAAAGAAACCAACTCATCCTGACGTTAAATACCGAATTGCCGCGTCGCGCTGAAATAAATAAAGCAATGTTCTTATGGCTTTGCCGCGCGTATTTTCAAGTGTAGCATCGACTTCAAGCAACAGTTTAACATCATCATGCACCGCCGGTAGAAGTTCTGCATGAACTTCAAGATCCGCCAATCGGAAATTTGGCAGCCCGCTCTGGCGCGTGCCCAACACCTCACCGGCACCGCGCAAACGCAAATCTTCCTCAGAAATCAGAAATCCGTCGTCAGTTTGGCGCATAACTTCAAGTCGGCGCTTGGCAACATCGCCTAACCGACCGTGATATAACAAAATACAGCTCGATTTTTCGGCGCCGCGACCGACCCGACCGCGTAATTGGTGAAGCTGGGCAAGCCCGAAGCGTTCAGCGTGTTCGATAATCATCACCGTCGCCTTTGGCACATTCACGCCAACCTCGATCACCGTGGTCGCCACCAGCACGGACAGATCACCGCGCTGGAATTTTTCCATGACGGCGTCTTTTTCCGCCGGTTTCATCTGCCCATGCACCAGCCCGACGCGGGTTCCGTAAATTTCGGCCAGCGCCGCATGGCGCGCTTCGGCGGCGGCAAGGTCGCTGGCATCGCTTTCCTTGACCAGCGGGCACACCCAATAGGCTTGCTGGCCTTGATTGATGATATTTTTCAAATTCGCGACAATATCGTCATAGCGCTCATATCCCATCACGCGCGTATCCACGGGTTTGCGTCCGGGCGGCTTTTCGGTCATGCGCGAAACGTCCATATCGCCATAAGCCGTCAATGTGAGTGTGCGCGGGATGGGCGTTGCCGTCATCACCAACACATCGACCCCGGCTCCCTTATCCGACAAAGCCAATCGCTGCTGCACGCCGAAGCGGTGCTGCTCGTCGACCACCGCCATGCCCAGATTTTCAAATTCTATATCCGACTGAAACAGCGCATGCGTGCCAATGGCGAGGCGCGTGGTGCCGTCGGCCAGTTTTGCCAGCGCGTCGGCGCGGCGTTTTCCCTGATTACGACCGATCACGACATCCCACGCAATGCCCAATTCGTCGAGATACGGCCCGATGGTTTCGGCGTGCTGCAAAGCCAGTATTTCGGTCGGTGCCATCAAAACCGCCTGTGCACCATTATCCACCGCCTGCATCATGGCGATGAGGGCAACCATGGTTTTGCCGCTGCCGACATCGCCCTGCAACAGGCGCAACATGCGTTGGGGCTTGCTCATATCAGTGGCGATTTCGCCAAGCGCGGCGGTTTGCGATCCGGTCAGGGCAAAGGGCAGCATGTCCGTCAGCCGGGCTTGCAGCGCACCGGGGCCGGGAAAGCTGCGCCCCGCCGCGCGCCGCCTTTGGCGACGCACCAGTGCCAAGGTTAGCTGGTGCGCCAATAATTCATCATAGGCCAGCCGCGCGCGCGCCGGATGCAGAGGCGACAACGCATCGCCGTTTTCGGGCTGGTGCACAGCGCGCATGGCGGCGTGCCACGGCATCCAGTCTTGCGACGCCACCCAATTCTCGTCCTGCCATTCGGGGAGTTCGGGAATGGCACCCAAGCCGGCCTGCACCGCTTTCATCAGGGTTTTTGCCGCAATGCCCGCGGTAAGCGGATAAACCGGCTCGATGACGGGCAGCGCATCAAAAGCAGCGCGCGTCAGCATGTGATCGGGATGGGTCATTTGCAACTGGTCACGAAACCGATCAACACGGCCCGAAATCATGCGTTTTTCGCCCAAGGGCAGCGCGCGTTTCAACCAGTCGCCCTTGGCGTGGAAAAAGACGAGGGTTAAAAACCCGGTGTCGTTCTGACAGCTCACGCGATAAGGCAGCGATCGGCGCGGCGGCGGCATGTGCTTGATGATCTCGACCTCGAAAGTGGCAATCCGCCCGCTTTCAACCTCGGCAAGGGAAGGGCGGTAGCGTCGATCGATTAGTCCGGACGGCAAATGCCACAGGAGATCGACGAGCTTACGGCCGGTGAATTTTTCAAGCGTCACGCCGAGTTTTGGCCCGATGCCGGGCAAGGTGGTCGCATCCGCAAAAAGGGGCGTTAGAATATCGGGTCGAATTTTTGCCTCCTGCCGCCGGTGTTTTCGTGACCGTCCGGACGATGACAGCGGTCGAAACTCGCTTTATAACACCACAATATAGAAGGATTCCCCGCATGTCAGAAACCAAACAAACGCGCCTCCGCAAACTAGACTACCGCTCGCGCCATCGCGGTATTCGTGAAATGGACATTGTATTCGGGCGCTTTGCCGAACAAGTGCTGGAAACCCTTACCGATGCCGAGCTTGACGATTATGAGCGCATTCTCGAATTACCCGATGACAAGCTGTTTTCCTGGGCCACGGGCCGCGAACAAGTGCCCGACGACGTGCGCTCACCCTTGCTCGATGCGCTGCTGAGCCTTGCCCACATGAACCCCACCGACTGACGCGACAGGGGATTTTTGTGACCGTCCACGCTCCGGATTTTCTGCCCCGCATGCTCGCCGATAAGGGCCGCCACACTATTGGCGGCGTGCCGGAGGGGTATCGGGCGCTTGTCGTATCGGATCTGGCACGGTTTTCCGGCGACCGATGTGTTTATGTTGCGCGCGATGCCAGCGCGCTGGCGAGCCTGTCGCGCGCGCTGGATTTTTTCGCGCCTGACCTTCCGGTTGTCGAATTTCCGGCCTGGGACTGTCTGCCCTATGACCGCCTGTCGCCCCAGCCCACCGCCAGCGCCACGCGCATGGCGACGCTGGCGCGTCTGCCAAAGCTGGCCGGCAAACCCCATATTGTGGTCACAACCGTTTCGGCCATGATGCAATATGTGCCGCCGCGCGATCTCATCGGCGCGCGGGTGTTTCAGGCGCGTCCCGGGCAAGATCTCGACATTGAAGCGCTGGTGCAATTTTTTTCGGCCAATGGCTACAGCCGATGCTCGACCGTGATGGAGCCGGGCGATTTCGCCGTGCGCGGCGGCATTATTGATTTGTTTCCGCCGGGCAATGACAGCCCCGTGCGCCTCGACATGTTCGGTCAGACGCTTGAATCGATCCGCAAATTTGACCCCGAAACCCAGCGCAGCAAAGAACAATGCGATGAGGTTTTTCTGTTTCCTGCCGGTGAGATACACCTAAATGATAAGGCGATTTCGCAGTTTCGTCGTGGCTATACAGCCATTTTCGGCGCGGTCACCGAACACGACCCGCTCTACGAGGCCATCAGCGCCGGCGCGCGCTATCAGGGCATGGAACATTGGTTGCCGCTATTTTACGAAACCCTCGAAACGGCGTTCGATCATTTCGGAGATTGCGCGTATTTCACCGACCCGCAAACCGGCAATGCGTATCAGGAGCGCGCCGAGCAGATCCAAGATTATTACACAGCGCGCGAAGAAGCCTTGCACGATAAAGCCGGGCAGGGCAGCACGATTAAGCCGCTGCCGCCGGAAAAACTTTATCTCGCCGATGCGATCTGGCAATCGACGCTTGAGCAAATCACCTGGATCACGCTGGACGGCTACACCCGACCCGACGCGCAAAGCGAAGATTTCGGTGCGCGCATCGGCAAGAACTTTGCCGCTGAACGCGGCATGGACGGGGTCAATGTCTTTGACAGTTTCATCGCCCATTTATCGGCCTTGCAGCGCGCGGAGAAAAAAACATTGCTGGTGTGCTGGAGCACGGGTGCGCGCGACCGCATGAAAACCGTGCTGGAGGAACATGGCGCGCGCGATATTCGGCTGGTCGACAACTGGGCCGATGTCGCCGCTTTGCCAACGGGTGCGTGCGCGATTACCGATTTCGGGCTGGACGAAGGGTTTGAAACGGACGCGTTGGCCGTTGTCAGCGAGCAAGATATTCTCGGCGACCGCATGGTGCGCCGCCAGCGCCGCAAACGCGCTGACAATTTTCTTACCGAGGCGGCGAGCCTCTCAGTGGGCGACCATGTGGTGCATGTCGAGCACGGCATCGGTCGCTTTGACGGGTTGCAAACGATTGATGTAGACGGTGCCCCGCATGATTGTCTGAAACTGGTTTATCACGGCGATGCGCGTCTGTTCTTGCCGGTTGAAAACATTGAACTGCTCAGTCGTTTTGGCGGCGATGATATCAATGTCACGCTGGATAAAATCGGCGGCGGGGCATGGCAGATGCGTAAGGCAAGGCTCAAGGAAAAGCTGAATATTATCGCCGAAGAGCTGATCAAAACCGCTGCGGCGCGCGCCATGCGCGAGGGCGAAAAACTGTTTGTCGGTGACAATCTTTATGAAGAATTTTGCGCCCGCTTCGCCTTTGAAGAAACCGAAGATCAGTTGTCGGCCATCGAGGCGGTTGTCGACGACCTTTCGAGCGGCAAACCGATGGACAGGCTGGTGTGCGGCGATGTCGGCTTCGGCAAAACCGAAGTGGCGTTGCGCGCCGCCTTTATTGCCGCGATTTCCGGGCGCCAAGTCGCGATTATCGCACCGACAACTTTGCTGGCGCGCCAGCACATGCAAACCTTTTCAGCGCGTTTTAAGGATCTGCCCGTTATGGTGCGCGAGCTTTCGCGTCTCGTTTCCACCAAAGATGCCGCGCAAACACGCGCCGGGCTGGCCGATGGCGGGGTGGACATCATCATTGGCACGCACGCCTTACTGTCTAAAAATATTTCGTTCAAACGCCTTGGGCTGGTGGTCGTCGATGAGGAACAGCATTTTGGTGTTGCTCATAAGGAACGGCTGAAAAACCTGCGTAACGAAGTGCATGTGCTGACGCTGACCGCCACGCCCATTCCGCGCACGTTGCAAATGGCGATGACGGGCGTGCGCGATTTGTCGATCATTGCCACGCCGCCCGTCGACCGATTGGCGGTGCGTACCTACGTCACCCCGTTTGATGGCGTCAGTTTGCGCGAAGCGCTGTTGCGTGAAAAATATCGCGCCGGGCAAAGTTTCATTATTGTGCCGCGCATTTCCGACATTACGGAAATTACGAATTTCCTCACCGAAAATTTGCCCGAAACGCGTTTCATAACCGCGCATGGGCAAATGTCCGGCGGTGATCTCGAAGAGCGCATGACCGCGTTTTATCAGGGCACTTATGATATTTTGGTGTCGACCTCAATTATTGAAAGCGGGCTCGATATCCCGTCCGTCAACACCATCATTATTCACCGTGCGGATATGTTCGGACTGGCGCAGCTTTACCAAATGCGCGGGCGGGTGGGGCGCTCAAAAACCCGCGCCTATGCCTATTTAACCTACAATGAAAATAATGGTTTAACGGAAGCTGCGGAGAAACGGCTTAAAGTTATGCAGTCGCTTGACAGCCTCGGCGCCGGATTTAATCTTGCCAGTTACGACCTCGATTTGCGCGGTGCCGGAAATCTGGTTGGCGAAGAACAATCCGGCCATATTAAGGAAGTCGGGTTTGAATTATACCAAACCATGCTGGAAGAAGCGGTCGCCAATCAGCAAGGGGTTGAAACCGATCGCAGCTGGTCGCCGCAAATCAATGCCGGTATCTCTGTTATGATTCCCGAAACTTATGTCCCCGCGCTCGATTTGCGGATGGGGCTTTACCGGCGGCTGGCAGAGCTTGAAGACCGCGCGGCGATTGATGCGTTTGCCGTAGAACTGGTCGATCGCTTCGGGGCATTGCCGCCCGAGGTCAAGCACCTGCTCGATATTTTGGTCATTAAGGGCGATTGCCTGCGCGCGGGCGTTGAGAAAATTGATGCCGGCCCAAAAGGGGCGGCGGTGTTTTTCAAAGACCGCAAATTCAAAAATGTCGACGGGCTATTGGACTATGTCACGCGAAATCAGGATCAGGTGAAATTGCGTCCCGACCAAAGTCTCGTGTTCCGCATGAAAAATGAAGATGCCGAAGCCCGCCTCGCCCATGTGCGCCAGCTATCAAAACAACTCGCCGATCTCGCGCAAGCCGATTAGCCGGCCTCTTCGGCACTTTGCGCGGTAAGTTTTTCATCCGCTTTTTTGAAAAATCGTATCAGACGGTCGCTGTCCTGGGCGCCCAAGAGCAGAAACTTGCCACCCGCCAAAAACGCCGGAACGCCAGCAACGCCCAGATCACGCGCCGCCGCATCGTCGTCACGGGTTTGTTGAACATCGGCGTCGCTGTCGAGCAAGCGTGCCACCAAATCGGTATCCATTTCGTTGTCGCTGGCGATATCCAGCAAAATATCTTTGTGTCCGACATCTTCGCCCTGCTCGAAATAGCGGCAGAAAAGCGCCTCTGCCACCTGATGCTGAGCCCCCGTGCTGGCCGCCCAGCGAATAAGCCGATGCGCGTTTAATGTGTTGGGGGTGCGGTCTATCTTGTCAAAGGCAAAATTGATGCCTGTGCCATCGGCGGCGGCGCAAATGTTATCGGCCAGTTTGCGCGCACCGTCGGGGCCAAATTTCTTTTCCATTTGCCGGCGGCGATCATAGCCGTCGGGTGGGGTTGTCGGGGCAAGCTGAAAGGGCCGCCCGATCAAATTCACCC
>CAJXCG010000058.1 GCA_913051715.1 uncultured Rhodobiaceae bacterium | reverse complement strand
CTCACCGATGATGGATAGGCCAGCCGCCGCAATTCACTTGCCAGTTCGCGCGCGACCAATATCGCACGGTTTATCTTGATGCCGCCCGCCATGGACAGCCCCATGCCGCCGATGAGAACCGGCAGCATGACCCATAAAACCGGCCAGTTGCTCAAATTCTCAGCGGGCAAAAAGTTAAAGCCCGCCGTCGTTGCAAGGCTGATGGCCTGAAACACCAGCGCGAAAGAGCTTTCGCCGCCTTGGGTCAGCGCGGATATCATCGCAAAGCTGAAAATTATTGCGAACAAGGCTTTGAACTCGGCTTCGCGCCAAAATTGCGCCGACTGGGCTTGTGTCATGGCGATGATTGCGGGCACGCTGAAAGCGCTGAACAGACACAAGGTGGCCAGCGAAAACTGCGACAAGAGCGAAAACGCATCATACACACTGCCCGACACGACGCTTGTGCCCGTGCCCGATATGCCCGACAAAGCCATACAAAAAGCCGCCACGAACCCGCCACCGCCGGCAGCCATGCCGATGATCCCCAACACTGTCAGCGACAAATAATAGGGGAAAATAATCCGTAAAGGCCGCCCAAGACGCGACGACAGCGCGGCATCCTCATCATGTTGCAGGAGCGGGCTGCCGACCAGCGACAAACCGCCTATGGCAAACGGTGCCAGAACCGCAACCGCAAATACCAGCGTCCACAAGCCGCCCAACCAACCCAGCAATGCGCGCCATATTAAAATCGGCGTGTCCTCAAGCTGCGGATAAGCAATCACCCCGCCGCCGGAGGTCGTCAGGCCCGCAACCGCCTCAAAATATCCGGCAACGAAACTGCGTACCTGAACCGCGCCGGTCAGGGGTATCGAGGCCAGCAGCGGCAGCACGAACCAAAACAGCAGCATAATTGCCAAAAGTTCGATATTGCGCGCGGGCAGACGTCGCGTGGGTAGGCCGGAAATAATCATCGCGCCGGAAACGAAAGTCGTCAGCGTCAACCCTACGGTAAAGTTTCGCGCATGCGCCCAATGCCCACCGGCAATGCTGACAATCAGCGGCACCAACATGCACAGTGCCAGCATGGCCCCACCATACCCCAATGTGTAAAGAAGCGCGCCCAGCCGCATATTTGCTAGTTCTTTTGCCGACTGGCCGGAAATAGGCGCTCGACATCTTCGATGGCGTTCGATAATGCAAAAACGACAATCCGGTCGCCGATTTTAATTTCCGTGCCCCCGCGCGGCGTTATTAATTCATCGGCGCGCACCATCGCGCCAAAGCGTATCCCGTCGGGCAAATCAAGGTCGCGGAGTTTCTGGCCCACCAACACCGAGCCTTCCAGCACTTCGGCTTCGAGCGCTTCTGCGCCGCCATCGCCAACCGCATGCACACGCAAAATTTGACCGCGCCGCACCTGGCCCAATATTGACGACACGGTTATGGCGCGCGGGTTGATGGCAACTTCCATGCCGAATTGTCCGGCAAGCCGCAAAAAGCTGTTATCGTTAATCAGGCACATGCCGCGCACGCTGCCTTCCTGCAAAGACAATAAGGTTGTCAGCACGTTGACTTGGTCGTCATTTGTCAGCCCCAGCGTAATATCGGCATCGCGCACACCGGCTTCGGCAAGAATTTCCGGCGACAGGCCGTCGCCGTGCAACAACACGGATTTTGTGAGCTGTTCGGCAACCTCCCGCGCGCGCTGTTCATTTTGCTCGATCAAGCTGATCGAATACGGCGCGCGGCCGTTTTCCAACGTGCGCGCCACTTGGTAGCCAATATTACCAGCACCAACGATTACGATGCGGCGCGCCTCGCGTTCCTCGTGCCCGAATATTTTGAGCGTCCGCAATGTATCGCTCGCCGCGGTCACCAGAAAGGCTTTGTCGCCCGCAAGAATTGTGTCGTCAAATTCGGGCACGTAAAGACGCCCGTCGCGTTCCAGCCCGACCACAATCGCGCGCAAATCGGGGAACAAGCCGGTCAACTGGTTGAGCGGTGTATCGATTACCGGACAGTCATTTTCAATCGACACGCCGATCATTTGCACGACATTGTTGCAAAATCCAAAATTGTCGAACGTGCCCGGCAAGGCCAAACGTCCGACAACGGCCTCCCCCACTTCTGTTTCCGGCGAAATAATGACGTCGACAGGAATATTTTCGCGGTTGAAGAGCGCGTCCTGCCACTTGCCCGTCAGATAATGTCGGTCGCGCACCCGAGCAATGGTTTTGGGCACATTGAAAAGCGATTTAGCGACCTGACAGGTCACCATATTCACCTCATCGCTGGCGGTGACAGCAATGAGAATATCGGCGTCCGCTGCGCCGGCTTTCTCAAGTGTTTCGGGATATGCGCCATGGCCCTGCACCGGCCTGACGTCAAGCGTGTCACTGATCCGCTGCATCAAGGCGGCGGCGCGGTCGACGACAATCACGTCGATCCCCTCCCCCGCAAGATGCTGGGCAATGCCCTGACCCACCTGGCCGGCCCCACACACAATGACTTTCATCTTTGATCCCTTAACCTCAATTAGGCATGGCTTTTAGCATGATTGCTTCCGGCAATGCCCAGAGATTTCAACTTTCGGTGCAGTGCCGAGCGTTCCATGCCGACAAATTCAGCCGTGCGCGATACATTGCCGCTGAACCTGTCGATTTGCGCCACCAAATATTCACGCTCGAACCGCTCGCGCGCCTCGCGCAACGGCAAGGACATAATGTGCCCCGAACTGGTAATGGTTTCGCTAACATCCGTCTCCGAAACAATTTCCTTTGGCAACATTTCAATGGTCAACACATCGCTCTGCCGCGCAATGCTGTTCAACATCATATGCTCAACGCAGTTTCGCAACTGCCTCACATTACCCGGCCAGTTATGGCTTTGCAGCACAGCCATGACATCATGGCCCGCCTTACGCGGGGTTACATTGATTTGCTCCGCGATGGCAGAAATATAAAACTCGACCAGCAGCGGAATGTCGTCGCGGCGTTTGGCAAGGCCGGGCACATCAAGCGCCACCACCTGCAACCGATGCAACAAATCTTCGCGCAGCAAACCGTCTTTAACCAATTCATCCGGCGCGACAGAGCACGATGACAAAATGCGCGCATCGACATTAACTTCATCATTACCGCCGACCCGCGTGAAATTGCCTTTTAGGAGGAACTTCAATATTGCGCTTTGAATTTCGGGCGGGAAATGCGCCACATTGTCGAGATAGAGCGTACCGTTATGGGCTTGCTCAAAAAGCCCAACTTCGACGAAATCTTCCGTTTCGTGCCCGAACAAAGCCTGTTCGATGCGCGCCAAATCATTTTCCATCAACGCACTGTGCACGGTGATAAAATTCTGGTTGGCGCGCGGCGACCGGCTGTGCAGCCGACGCGCCACAATCTCCTTGCCGCTGCCGGCGGGCCCATGGATCATAATGCGGCTATTGGTCAGCGCCAACTTGTCGATCTGGGTATTGAGCTGCTCAATCACCGATGCCTGCCCAACAAGCTCGAACTGCATACCGTTTTTGCGCCGCAATTCGTTGTTTTCGCGCTGTAAACGCGCATTTTCCATCGCACGCTTAACGGTCAGCAGCAATTTGTCGGACTTGAAAGGCTTTTCAATATAGTCGTAAGCACCTTTGCGAATTGCCGATACCGCCGTTTCGATATTGCCGTGCCCACTTATGATAATCACCGGCAATTCGGGGTAGCGTTCGCGCAAAATATTCAGCACTTCCAACCCGTCGAGCCGACTGCCTTGCAGCCAAACATCAAGCAACACCAGCGACGGGCATCGGCTCGTGATCTCGCGCAAGGCGGTGTCACTGTCCGACGCCGTTCGGGGCGAATAGCCCTCATCAACCAAGATACCCGCCATCAGATCGCGAATATCCTTTTCATCATCAACGATTAACACATCTCCAAACATCACGTTTCCTCTAACACTTTGGAATGTCCCACCGTATCTGCGTGATGGAGCGGAAACACCAGAATCAATCCGGCGCCCGTACCGCCCGAAGCACACCATGGCGCATCTTCGAGCAGCAGAAACCCGCTGTGATCCTCCATCACCTTTTTCACAATGGAAAGCCCCAGCCCCGTGCCTTGGGCACGCGACGTATTATAGGGTTCCACGAGTGAATACCGGTTTTTCTTCGGCCATCCGGGGCCGTTATCAAACACACTGATTTTTAATTCACTGTCGGATGTCTCAACGCTTACTTCTATGATGGCGTCTGCCGCGTCCGCGTCGCGCATCGACACCGCTTCCTGCGCGTTTTTGAGCGCATTTGTAAGCGCCTGGCTTAATTGGCGTTTGTCGCCCACCATCATTATCGTACCGTCATGCTCAAACCGATAGGATATTTCAGGATGTGCAATGCGCTGCAAAAACACCGCCTGCGAAACAATATCGGCCGCATCAAATTCGCGCATGACAGGCTTCGGCATGCGCGCGAAAGACGCGAATTCATCCACCATGCGACCAATATCTTCGACTTGGCGGATGATCGTCTGGGTGCATTGGGCGAAAACATCCGGCTGGTCTTCGATGGTGCGCCCGTATTTTGACTGCAACCGCTCGGCTGATAATTGTATCGGCGTCAGCGGGTTCTTGATCTCATGGGCAATGCGGCGGGCAATATCAGCCCAAGCCGCCGTGCGCTGCGCCGAAATCAAATTGGTAACATCGTCAAACGTCACAACAAAATTGACCCCATAAGCAGTGTCCGACTGCGCCGTTGATACCGAAAGATTGTGCTCATTGCCATCGCGATCACGGATCGCAACTTGCTTGATTTTGCCGGTTTTGATTTTCTTGCCGCCGGTTTTCAAAAGCTCGGCAAACGCCGGAATGACATCTTCCAACTTGCGGCCGGCCACCTCGGATTCGCTCAGATTAAACACAAATTGGGCAGCCTCATTGACGTGGTTGATACGACCATTTTCATCGACGCCGATCACGCCCGAACTCACACCGCTCAAAACCATTTCGGTGAACTTCGCGCGTTCGTCCAAATCATCGCGCGCCGTGATCAATTCGGTCTGCTGATTGCTGATGCGCTCGGCCATGGTATTGAACGTGCGCGCAAGCTGGCCTACTTCGTCACCACTGCGGTCATCATCTTGCACGCGCGCCGACAAATCACCATCGCCCAACTTTTGGGTCGCATCAATCAGCGCCGATATGGGTTGCACCAACCGGTTTGCAATCAACAAACCCAGCCAAATAGCCGACAGCAAAATCACCAGGGTCAATACAATATAAACCAACGCAAAAGTTAACTGCGCTTCATACCGTCTTGACTCCATTGAGGAATATTCACGAACAGCAGCATCCGAACGCGACAGGTGTTCAAGCACATTCGGGGCCACAAACCGGGTCGCGTAGAGGTAATAGCCATTAAAACCTTGCAGCTTCATCAAGGCGCGCACTTGCGCGCGCGCGCTAACCGTAATGAGCACCGGGTCACCGCTTTGGGCGGCGTCGAATGCTTCGTCGGGCGGCAGGTCCGGCAGAATTTGCTTATTGCTGGAGGCGGCAAATAAAACCGTGCCGTCACGCTGCAAGATGAGCGCTTGCGGCATCGAGCGCAACGCGGCTTGCGCGGTGACAAAATTTTGCGACCGGCGAGTGTCTTCCAACAGCACATCCGAGGCTCGCGTGAGATCGCGCGCCATCATCAAGACATCGCGGCGCAATCCGTCGCGGTGCTCGCCCAGATAGGCATTGGCGACGGCTGTCGTGTTGTTGATGATGGCTTTTGTCCGATTTGAGAACCAGCTATCAAGCCCTCGGTCGAGTGTGACGGTGGCAAATATGGCAACGAGAATGGCGGGTACCGATGCGATAACCGCAAACAGAGTGACCAGCCGACTATGCAGCCGCGCCCCGGCGCGCTTGGCCCGGCGCGCGCGGTTGATTGCAGAAAGCTGCCAGCCAATGATAAACACCAGACCGGTGACAATGAAAATATTGGCCGAGAGCAACGACCAGATGATGACCGGGCTGGGGCGCAGCGGCGTCAGATTGGATAAAACCAGATAGGTCAATACCCCCGACATGAGGCCCAACACCGCAAAAATGACGGAGGAATACCCTACAACAGTGCTCAGGCCGAACCGCGGGAGTTCGTCAAAACCTGAACGCATGCGCGTCGCCAAGGATTTAAAAGAAGCCATCTTGATACTTCATTCGTCCTGCGCCCACCTCATCAAACGATGATGTTCGAGCCTACAACATGCAATTAAATTACCCTATTGCGGGGTATCAGGCCAATGATTTGTTGCAAGTCGGCAACACTTATGCCGCCCATCGGCTAAGAAGCCCCGTCTTCCGCGGGTTCCATCGCCTCAAGGCGTGGAAAAACCCCCGATGGCGGCGGCAATGAAGTTCCCGGGACAAGCCTGTGCGCGGCACCCAAATAAGAAAAATCACGATGGGCCGGGTCAACGGCCAGATAATCCAGCAAGCGTGCCGCGCCATCAGGCACGACGGGCTGGATGAGCATGGCCGCCTGGCGCACAATTTCGGCGGCACAATAAAGTACCGTGCCCATGCGCGCCGGATCCGTGGTCTTCAGCGCCCATGGCTCGGCAGCGGCGAAATAGCGGTTGGCGGCTGAAACTGTCTCGAAGACCAGCGCCAGATATTGGTGAATTTCATATTTGCCCATGGCTTGTTGGGTCTGCGTTGCCAGCGCATCGGCCATCTGCAATAGCGCCGTGTCTTCATCGCTGAACGCGCCCGGGTCGGGAATTTCACCGCCGCAATTCTTGGCAATCATGGACAGCCCGCGTTGGGCCAAATTGCCCAGATCATTGGCGAGGTCGGCATTGACCCGATTGACAATCGCCGTGTCGGAGAAACTGCCATCGCGCCCGAACGGAACCTCGCGCAGGAAAAAATACCGCACGGCGTCGACGCCATAATGCTCGGCAAGCACAAACGGGTCGAGCACATTGCCGAGCGATTTCGACATTTTCTCGCCCTTCACGGTCAAAAACCCATGCGCGAAAATCTGTTGCGGCAAGGGCAAACCCGCGCTCATCAAAAATGCGGGCCAATACACGGCATGAAAACGGGTGATGTCTTTGCCGATAATATGCAGGCCCGCCGGCCAGAACGCGCGATAGGCGTCGCTGTCGGTTTCGGGATATCCGGTTACGGTCAGATAATTGGTCAGCGCATCCATCCAAACATAGATCACATGCTCAGGGTCGTCGGGCACCGGCACGCCCCAATCAAACGCCGTGCGCGAAACGGACAAATCCTTCAGCCCGCCCTCAACGAATTTAATGATTTCATTGCGGCGGCTATCCGGTTGAATAAACTCAGGATTATTTTTATATAAATCCAAAAGCTGCGCTTGGTAATTCGACAGGCGGAAAAAATAACTCTCTTCTTCCAGCCATTCAACCGGTGTGCCTTGCGGTGAAATTTTACCGCCATCGGCATCGGTTTCAATTTCGCTTTCAGTGTAAAACGCTTCATCGCGCACCGAATACCATCCGGCATAGCTGTCTTTGTAAATATCGCCATTTGAAGCCACGGCCTGCCAAATGGCCTGCACGGCTGCATAGTGGCGCGGCTCGGATGTGCGGATAAAATCGTCATGGGCGCACCCCAGCCGACGCGCCATCGCCTCAAAAGCCGGGGTCACCTCATCGGCAAGCGCGCGCGGTGTCTTGCCCTGATCGCGCGCCGTTTGAAACATTTTCTGACCGTGATCATCAGTGCCCGTGGAAAACAAAACATTGTCGCCGGACAAACGGCGAAAGCGCGCAATCGCGTCGGTCGCCATCACCTCATAGGCATGACCAATATGCGGCGGTCCGTTCGGATAGGAGATGGCCGTGCTGATATAGAAATTCTTCGTCATTCATGTCCCTTGAGCCGCAATGCAATCACGCAAGCATGTCGCCCATATCGGTAAACCAATCAAGTACAATCTGCTTGCGGTCGAGGTTCAAAGCCTCGGCCTGACGCGCGTCATCGGTAATTTTTTCCCAAAGGCCGAGCAGCGCCCCAGTGTTGGTGCGCGACACAAAACGCGCGGCGACATCATCTTCTCCGGCAAAAACCGGCACAAGATTTTGCCCGTCAATATGGCTACGCAGCGCCCGGTGCAGCCAATTACTGAGCAGAAAGCAAAAAACCGGAAAGCTTTTAACATCGCCGCGCGGCCCAAAACGATCGGCAAATCCGTGCAGCGCCTCGACATCCGGGCGCGGCAATCCGTCGAGCAAGGCGATCAAGTCCCGATACAAGTCAAACCCGCCCAATTCTGCCAGCGTCAGCGCCATATGCGCGCTGCCATCGGCCAAAAACGCCGCCGCCGCCATTGCTTCCGGCGGTGTTTCGGGCAGGTGATGCGAGACAAGCTGTTCCAGCTGGGGGCACGTTAACGGCCTGAATTCAAGCTGGCGACTGCGCGATTTGATGGTGTCCAAAACGCTGCCGACACGGTGCGAGACAAGCAAAAAGATCGACTTCTCCGGCGGCTCCTCCAAAATTTTCAGCAGGCTGTTGAGCGAATATTTATTCATCTCATCAAGGCTGTCGATGATGCAGACCCGCCAATTTGCGCCGGCCGAACTAAGCTGAAAAAAAGATTTCATCCGCCGCACATCGTCGATGGCAATTTCGGTTCTGAATTTATCCGTATCGCGGTTATAGCCGCGCGTGAGAACGAATAAATCCGGATGCGCGCCCGTATCGATTAACCGCATGGCAGGGTCGGTGTCGGGCACACAATGGTGCAGCGGAGTGTCGGCGGGCGTCTTCAACAGCAAATGGCGCGCGACCTGATAGGCAAAACTCGCCTTGCCAATCCCCTTAATACCGCTCAACAGCCAGCTATGATGCAGACGCCCACGCGACCGACTTTGGGTAAAATCGGCAAAGGCGGCGTCGTGCCCGATAATTTCACGCGTCAGGCGCGGCGGTCTATCACCGTCAATATCCGGCCAGGCTTCGGGTTCATCGGCACGCGACATGCGGGCGTCTCCTTAATTACCGAAGCTGGTGTCACAGCTTGAAACGCCGCTTAAGCTCGGCCTCAATCTGCTCCCAGACATTATCGAAACTATCTTCGCCATCAATCAATACGATACGCTGCGGGTTTTCATTTGCAAGCGCCAGAAAGCCGTCGCGCAGGGTTTGATGGAAGGCTGCGCCCTTTTTTTCAAACCGCGCCGCGCCACCGCGTTTTTCAGCGCGTTGCAACCCCGCTTCAGCACGCAGATCCAGCAGAAACGTGACATCCGGCGTGGTTGCGCCAACCGCCAATTCCTGCAACTGCTCAACAAGCTCAAGACCCAATTCGCCGGCAATGCCCTGATATGCCAAAGTTGAATCCGCAAAGCGGTCGCAAATCACCCACCTGCCTTGCGCCAGCGCAGGCTCGATAAGCCGGTTAACATGTTCCACACGCGCCGCCGTAATCAACAGCAATTCCGACAGTGCCGACCACCGGTCAGGGTCGCCCTGCACAAGCAAGTCGCGCAGCGCTTCGCTTTCGGGCGTGCCGCCCGGCTCGCGGGTCTCCAAAACATCCAACCCTTTGCTGCGTAAATAGCCGGCCATGCGCGCGGCTTGCGTGGACTTGCCGCCGCCTTCCCCGCCCTCGAAAGTGATGAAGTTGCCGCGCATATCAGTCTCCAAACAACAAGTAGCCCAACCCGTCAAAGGCGCGCCGTATCATGCCGCCGCGCGCCACATCTTCGGCAGCGACCAAAGGCATTTCTTGAGGCAACAGCCCGGGCAAGGTGATCCGCAAAACCCCAAGCGTATCGCCCTTTTTGATGGGCGCGAGTACCGGCTTTTCGTAAGTCACGGTTGCCGCCATGCGCCGCATGCCGCCACGCGGCACAATGATTTTGAACAAACGGTCGGGGGCCAGCGAAACACTGCTTTTGCGCCCGTGCCAGACCGGAAGCTGGGTGATGATATCGCCGCTTTCGACTAGTACTTCGGAAGTAAAAGACCGAAACCCGTAATTCATAATCTTGCGCGCTTCGGCGGCGCGCGCGCGTTTCGATGTCATGCCGTTCAGCACGATAATGAGCCGCCGCCCGCCCTGCTCTGCCGAGGCCACCAGCCCATAACCGCTTTCTTTTGTGTGTCCGGTTTTCAACCCGTCCGCGCCGATATCGGCATAAAGCAGCGGATTTCGATTGGTTTGGCGAATGCCATTCCAAGTAAAAGCACGCTCAGAAAACAGCGGATAATAGGTGCTGAATTCCTGCACGATAATGCGCGCAAGATGGCCCAGATCGCGGGCCGACATTTTATGGTTCGGGTCGGGCAGACCCGTGGAATTGGCAAACACGGAATTACGCAGGCCCAGCTCGATGCCGCGTTGCGTCATCATATCGGCAAAGGCTTCTTCTGACCCGGCAAGCCCTTCAGCCAAAGCAATGCACGCATCATTGCCCGATTGCACGATGACGCCGCGCAGCAAATCCAGCACCGACACTTTTGAGCGCGCGTTCAAAAACATCGTCGACCCGCCCGAGGCTGAGCCACCGCGCCGCCAAGCATCATCGCTGACAAAAAATTTACTCTCGGGCTGCACGGCACCGTCGCGCAGTGCTTCGAAAACCATCAGCACCGTCATCAGCTTGCTCATGCTGGCCGGGCTCATCGGCGCATCGGCGTTTTTTTCGTACAAAACCACGCCGGTTTCCGCATCCATCACAAACGCATAATCGGCGCGGCTTTCAAACGCCCGCGCCGGCATACCCAGCGCGACAAGGAGCCATAGAGCAAGAATAAAACGACCTGGAACCGGCAGCATTTTCAGCCTCCTTCAGTCCATTTATTGTTCAACGATAACCGCGTCCTGATGCCCGGCTGATACCAACATGTCCAGCGTTTCGCGCGCATCGGCGCGAATATTGGCACCCCCCACTTTCACACGGTAATAGGTTTCGCCATTGATCACCGCTTCGCTCACCTCTGCCGGGGTGATCTCGTCAAGCTGACGCTTCAGCCGCTCGGCATTAAACCGGCTGCTGAACACCCCCACCTGCACCGCGTATCGCTTGCCGGCAATGGGCGGCGGCGTGTCGGCAATTTTGCGCCCGTCCAGCGTTTGCTTTTCAACCTGACCAACAGGTGCGGCAGCCACCCTTTTGTTTTCATCCGGCGTTCTTGGCTTTTCGGAAATGAAACTTGCCGGCTCCT
>CAJXCG010000057.1 GCA_913051715.1 uncultured Rhodobiaceae bacterium | reverse complement strand
CCGACCTGCCGACAAACGCTGTTCGCGCTCGATAATGCGCTGACTGGCGGCCAGCGCAGCCGACATGCGGCGGCCCTCACGGCTGACCCGCCACACATAAGACGGGATGAAAAACAGCGCGATCAGCAGCGCCGCCCAAATGCCCATCATATATATGCCCGGCAGAACCGGCGCGGGGCCCGACCACGGCAGGGGTTGATGGAAAAACAACAAGACCGTGACCCAGCCGCTTGCCAGCCCGACCAGCAGGGCGGTCGTGCGCGCCTGCATAACGGAGGCGGAAATGGTGACGGGTGCCAAAAACAGCAGCGCGAACGGGTTCATTAATCCGCCGGTCAGATAGAGCAGAATCCCGAGTTGGGTCAGGTCGTAAGCCAAATAGCCCGCGGCCTCACGTCCGGTCAGCATGTGGCTGACAGGATAGCGCAGCACCAGCCAGGCGTTCAGCAACACCGAGGCGCTGATGGTGAACAATAATTCGATAATCGGCAGTTCAAATTCCAGCCCGAAGCCGACCAGCAGCACCGCGCCCAGCTGACCGATAACGGCCAGCCAGCGCAGAAAAATTTGCACCCGAAGACGCACCGCGCTGCCGACAATACCCGTCAGCGCCGTGCCGGCGGGGGACAACCAGCTTGCCGGTCGCGCGTCCATCAGCGCGCACCCGGAGCGCTGTCCAACGCCGCCAGTACGCGTGGCAAACGCAAAATCATCGCCCAATCTCTGGCTGTGCGCCCGGTGCTGTCGGTCTCTTCCGGATCGGCACCTGCGCTCAAAAGCGCGTCGACAATCTCGGCAAAGCCCAGGCGCGCAGCGCTGATCAACGGCACTTCATTATCTTGCGCGACGCGGTTGGGGTCGGCACCGCCCTGCAGCAAAATATCGACAATCTCTGCATGGCCGCGGCGCGCCGCCAGCGATAGTGGGGTGGCGCGCGTGGCGTCGCGGCGATCGGGTTGGGCACCCATTTCCAGCAGCACGCGCACAACATGTGGGCGACCCCAATCCGCTGCCGCGTGCAGGGCGGTAGTGTTTTGATTGCCTCTTTCATTGACATTAGAACCCGCAAGAATTTCGAAACGCACCCCGTCAACATCGCCCGCCCGCGCTTTTTCGATCAGGCTTTTATCTTCGACAATGGGGGTCTCTTGGGCCCGCACATCATTTGCCCCCGACAGCGCAACTGCGCCGATGGCAAAAACAAACACGGCGCGCGCATACCACGCGCCCCTTGCGAACCGATGCGTACAGACTGCGTGCGACCTTCGGCGTGTTTGAACGAATATCATCTGTTGGGTATAACCGACCCCATACACGCCACGCAAGCACGCGGAGACAAGAATGAAACCCTATATGCGGGCAAGTCTGATCATCAGCATTTTCGGCCTGTGCCTTGTGCTGGGTCTGCTGGCGCACCAGACGCTTACCGCGCCCGAAAAAAACACCGCCAATCGCCAGATGACGGATATCGGGCGGGCGTTTGAACTGGTCGACGATACCGGCCAGCGCGTCACGCAAGACATCTTCAAAGGGCGTTACACACTGTTATATTTTGGCTTCAGCTTTTGTCCGGATGTGTGCCCGACCTCGTTGCAAATAATGAGCGTGGCGCTCGACCTCGTCGAAGCGGACAAGAACGCCGACAAGCGCGCAGCGCAGATTAATCCGGTCTTTGTGACCGTTGATCCCGAGCGCGATACACCCGATGCGCTGCAACAATATGTCAGTCATTTTCACCCCCGCTTGCGCGGATGGACGGGCACGCGGGCGCAAATAGAGGCGGCCATGCGCGCGTTCAAAGTTTATCGCGCGCGCGTGGAAGATGCCACCAACCCGGATGGCTACACGATTGACCACAGCTCGATTTTTTATCTGATGGGCCCCGATGGCGGTTTTATCGCGCATTTCGATCACGCCATCACACCGGAAAAACTCGCCGCCGCCTTGCAACGGCTGAGCGCGAATTAAAATAAAACAAGCACGAATGAAACAAGCACGGGCGCGCGACTGCGCGACTGCGCGACTAATTGCCAAACAGCCAATCCAACAGGCCGCCGCTCTTACCCGCGCCATTTTCATAGCCGGGCAAAGCAACCGTGTTTTCCTGACTGGTCATAAAGGCGCGCCAGATCTGCGCTGGCAAGCCGCTGCCCGTGACTTTGTTCATCGGCGCGCCATTATCATTGCCAACCCAGACACCCGCCACCAGCGCGCCCGAATAGCCGATGAACCAGGCATCGCGCCAGTTTTGCGAGGTACCGGTTTTACCGGCAAGTATCTGGCCTTCAATGGCGGCGCGCCGACCCGTGCCGGTTTTTATCGTGGCGACCAGCATGTCGTTCATCGCGGCCACCTGGCGCGGCGCGATCACGCGCGGCGGGGCAGGGGCAATGCGCTCATAGAGTATCGTGCCGGATTTGGTGATGGCGGCGTCGATAATGTAAGGAAAGGTCTGAAAGCCGCCATTGGCAAAATGCGCGTAGGCCGATGTCAGTTCCAAAAGATTGACCTCGAAACTGCCCAACGCAATTGAGGGGTGCGGGCGCAGGGGCGCGGTGATGCCCAGCCGCCTTGCGGTTTCGATAACCGTGTCGCGCCCGGCGGCTTCGCTGACCTGAACCGCGACCGTGTTGAGCGATTTCGTCAGAGCGCGATGCATGGTGACATCGCCCTCATATAATTCGTCGTAATTTTTGGGCGTCCACGCGTCGACCGAGAAAGGCGCGTCGATAAATTTCTGCTCGGGTGACAGCCCGCTTTCCAGACCCGCCAGATAAACCAGCGGTTTGAACGCAGAACCCGGCTGGCGATTGGCTTGCACGGCACGGTTGAACTGGCTTTTGGCATAAGAACGCCCGCCCACCATGGCGCGCACCGCGCCGTCCGGGGTCATGACAACCATGGCCGCTTGTCCGGCGGCACGCGCGGCACCCTCGCGGGCCAACACGGTTTGCAGCGCTTCTTCCGCGGCCCGCTGCATGGCCGGATCAATCGTCGTAACGACATCAATGTCCGAGCGCGGGCGCCCGACAAAACCGGGCAACTGCTCCAAGGCCCAGTCAACGGCATATTGCGCGCTGGCCCCATTGGTGCGCGAGATGCCAAGCGTGTCAAAGCGCACGGCATCGGCCTGGGCTTGCGTGAGATAGCCGGTCTGCGTCATGGCACCCAGCACGAGGCGCGCGCGCGCAAAAGCGGCTTGCGGGTCGCGCGTCGGGGCATAGCGGGTCGGTGCTTTCAACAGGCCGGCCAGCACCGCCGCTTCGCCAAGTGTCAGTTCTTGCGCCGGGCGATCAAAATAGGTTTGCGCCGCCGCTTGCACCCCATACGCGCCCGCCCCGAAATAGACGCGGTTGAAATACAACGCCATAATTTCCTGCTTTGACAGGCGCGCTTCCATCCAAAAAGCCAGCAGTAATTCCTGCACTTTGCGTTTGAAGGTGCGGTCGGGGGTCAAAAACACATTTTTGGCAAGCTGCTGGGTCAGTGTCGAGCCGCCCTGCACAAACCGCCCGGCGCGCGCATTGGCCAGCATGGCACGCGCCAGCCCGCGCGGGTCCAGCCCGTAATGCGAAAAAAAACGACGATCTTCAATCGCCACGACAGCTTGCACCAGATCGGGAGGCAAATCGGCAAACCGCAAGGGTGCGCCGGTATTGCGCCCACGCCGCGAAAGCGGCGTGTCGTCACGCGCATAAAGGCGCACTTCCGGATTGCGCGAAACCGACCACAGACCTTGTGTGTCGGGCATGTCGAGCGCGTAATAGAAAATCAAGCCCGCCAGCCCAATGCCGGCCCACACGGACGCCACCAGCCCCCAATAAAACACCGCTGCAAGGCGCGACCGGGCGGGGCGCTTTACTTTCTTACCGGCCATGACCCTTATTCCCCACTCCGCTTATGTGTCGAGATTGGTTACCGCCAGCGCATTGGTCTGGATAAACTGGCGGCGCGGCTCAACGACATCGCCCATGAGTTGCTCGAAAAGATCATTGCTTTCGGCCACGTCCTGCACGCGCACCTGCAACAGCGCACGGGCGTCACGATCGAGCGTCGTCTGCCAGAGCTGGTCGGGGTTCATCTCGCCCAGGCCCTTATAGCGTTGCAGGCTGATGCCCTGCTGGCCGTGTTGGAGCACCGTGTCGAGAAGTTGCAGCGGCGTGCCGACCATAACCGTCTGGTCTTTAATCGTCAGGCTGGCCGGGTCGAGATAAACCGCTTGCAAGGCTCCCGCCATGGCATCGAGGCGGCGCGCATCGGCCGAGGCGATGAGCGGCCCGTCAATATTGACGCTTTCACTCACCCCGCGCAATTCGCGGCTAAACACCAAGCCACCATCGCCCGAGGGCGTGCCCTGCCAGCCGCGCTCAACTTCGTCGAGCATACGGTTGAGGCGCGCGGCGATATAGGACGAGCTTTGCTCGGCCAATTCTGGCTTCGACATAATGTCGGGTGTCAGCGCGCCGGCGATCGCGGTTTGTTCGATAATGAATTTAGGATAGCGCGCGGGCAAGGTGTCCAAAATGCCGCGAATGGCACGTGCTTGCGTGACAAGCTCGGCGAGGTCGGCACCACTGCGTTGTTCGCCCGAGGCCAGCGTCAGCACGGCCTCGCTCAGCCCCGCCTCGATGAGATAATCTTCAAGCGCGCTCTCGTCTTTCAGATAAGTTTCCGAGCTTTGCCGCTTGATTTTATACAGCGGCGGCTGGGCAATATAGAGATACCCGCCTTCGATAATCTGCGGCATCTGGCGATAGAAGAACGTCAGCAACAGGGTACGGATATGCGCACCGTCAACATCAGCATCGGTCATGATGATGATTTTGTGATAACGCAATTTTTCAATATCGAAATCTTCGCGCCCAATGCCGGTGCCCAGCGCGGTGATCAGCGTGCCGATTTCATTCGACGACAGCATTTTGTCAAATCGCGCGCGCTCGACGTTCAAAATTTTGCCGCGCAGCGGCAACACAGCCTGATTGGAGCGATTGCGCGCCTGTTTGGCAGAGCCGCCCGCGCTGTCTCCCTCGACGATGAATAATTCGGCATGCGCCGGGTCGCGCTCCTGGCAATCGGCCAGCTTGCCGGGCAGGCTGGACACATCGAGTGCGCCCTTGCGCCGCGTCAGTTCGCGCGCTTTGCGTGCTGCTTCGCGCGCCGCCGCGGCCTCTACCACCTTATTGATAATCTCGCGCGCTTCACTGGGGTGTTCCTCAAACCAGTTGGTCAGCACGTCATTGACAATGCTCTCGACAACCGGGCGCACTTCCGAGGAGACCAGCTTGTCTTTGGTTTGGCTGGAAAACTTGGGATCGGGCACCTTGACCGAAAGCACCGCGGTCAGCCCTTCGCGGCAATCATCACCCGTCAGCGCAACTTTTTCTTTTTTCGCCAGTCCTGACTGGTTGGCGTAATTATTGACCGTGCGCGTCAGCGCCCCGCGAAACCCCGCCAAATGCGTGCCGCCATCGCGCTGGGGAATATTATTGGTGAAGCACAAAACCGTTTCGTGATAGCTGTCATTCCACCACAGCGCCAGTTCGACGCCAATATCGTCTTGTTCGGATTGCAAGGTGACGGGGGCTTCAATCAAGGCAGATTTGTTTCTGTCGAGATAGCGCACAAAAGCTTCCAGCCCGCCCTCAAATGTCAGATCAACAATGCGCGGCTCGGGGCCCCGCCGGTCTTCCAGCGATATCGATACGCCGCTGTTCAAAAAAGCCAATTCGCGCAGTCGGTGTTCCAGCGTATCAAAGCTGAACTCGGTCATCGAAAAGGTCTGATCCGAGGGATGAAAAGTCACCTGCGTGCCGCTGACATCGGTGTCGCCCGCAATGGCAAGGTCGGCCTCCGCCTCGCCATGCACAAACCGCATTTTGTGGGTTTTGCCGTCGCGGTAGATCGTCAGGTCGAGCCAGTCCGACAGCGCATTGACCACCGATATGCCGACACCGTGCAAACCGCCGGAAACTTTATAGCTGTTCTGGTCGAACTTACCGCCCGCATGCAACTGGGTCATGATGACTTGCGCCGCCGATACGCCCTCTTCGGGATGCATTTCGGTGGGAATACCGCGCCCATTATCACTGACCGTCACCGACCCGTCAGCGTTCAGGCAAACTTGCACCGTGTCGCAATGCCCGGCCAGCGCCTCGTCAATGGCATTGTCAACAACCTCATACACCATGTGGTGCAGGCCCGTGCCGTCATCGGTATCGCCAATATACATGCCCGGGCGTTTACGCACGGCTTCAAGACCCTTCAGAACCTTGATCGACGAGGCGCCATATTCATTTTCTTCTGTTTGTTCGCTCATTTTTGCCTATGTGCCTTTCGGATTAATTTGTGCCTTTCGGCGTAATTTTGCCAGTGTTGGCTCACTACTGAGGTGCCGGCCCCGGCACAACCGCGCCGCCAGAAATATGTAAATGGCTGGTGGCGTGGGTGAAATCCGCGAACGCCGCCGCCTCCGTGCCGGTAATCCAGCTTTGTCCACCGAGATCGTTCAGGATTTCAAACAAAGCCCCCCGCCGCGTCGCGTCGAGATGCGCGGCCACCTCGTCGAGCAGCAAGACCGGCACATCGCCGGTGCGCGCCGCCACGCTGCGCGCCTGTGCCAGAATGAGCCCAACGAGCAAGCCTTTTTGTTCGCCTGTTGAGCATTTGGCCGCCGCCATGTTTTTCGCCGCATGCGTCACATGCAGATCGGTACGGTGCGGCCCCTCCAGGCTGCGCCCCGCGGCGGCATCGCGCGCGCGCGGCGTGCAGGCGGGCGCGCCAGCCATCTTCAACCTCAATCGCAGGTTGAGCGCGCAAGGCAGCTTCAAGCGTACCCTCCAACGCCACCACCGCACGGGGAAAAACCGTTTCCGGCATCGCCGCCAACCCGTCGGCCAGCGCATCCAACGCCGCCAGCCGCGCCGCGGCAATCGCTGTGCCGAGGCTTGCCATGTTTTCTTCCAGCCCATCAAGCCAGCCATTACCGGCAAATTGCGTGCCCGGCATTTGCAGCAATTTATTGCGCTCGCGCATGGCGCGCTCGTATTGATTGAGCTGCGTCGACAGCCCCGGCACCAAAGTCTGCGCGAACCGGTCGAGAAATTTGCGCCGCCCGCCGGCGCTGTCAGTAAATAGCCGATCCATAGCCGGGGTCAGCCATAATTGCGGCAGCGCCATGGATATTTTCTCAAACCCCCGCGCGGGCGCGCCGTCGACGCGCAATTCACGGCCCGCGCCGCCGGCGGCAAAGCGCACCCCGACCCGCATTGGCGCAGTCGCGGTGGCGATATCGGCCAGCACCGTCCAGCCCTCATCGGCACTTGTGGCGGCCATGTCCTCCAACTGGGCGCTGCGGAGGCCGCGCCCGGGCGTAAGCATGGAAATCGCCTCCAGAATATTGGTTTTGCCAATCCCGTTCGGCCCGGTGAGAATGACGGCCCCGCACGCTACACTCAGATCAGCCGCCGCGTGCGAACGAAAATGCGTCAGGCGCAATCTAGCGATATGCGGTGCGACCGGCCCGAGATTTGCGAGCGGCTGCGGTGCTTCGGTTTGCGGCAGAAAAACCACCTCATACCCGCATGGGCATCAGCACGTAAAGTGCATGGGTATCCTCGCCATCGCGTACAATGGTCGGTGCCCCGCTATTTGACAGTTCAAACGTCGCCATATCGCCATCAAGCTGGCTGGTAATATCCATCAGATAACGCGCGTTAAAGCCGATTTCCAACGGTTCGGCCTGATAGCTGACACTTATTTCATCGCTGGCATTGCCGCTGTCGGGGTTTGACACGGAAAGCCCCAGACTATCCGTGTCGAGGCTCAGTTTCACCGCCCGCGACTTCTCGCTCGAGATGGCGGAAACGCGGTCAACACTTTGGGCAAAAGTTTTGGCATCCACGCCCAAAACCTTGTCATTATCGACCGGAATGACGCGTGTATAATCGGGAAATTTGCCGTCGATCAATTTCGACGTCAGCACAATATTGTCGAAGGCAAAATTGATTTTCGTGTCGGAAACCTGCACCGAAACCTCGCCCTCGGCCTCTTCCAACAGCTTTTGCACCTCGCTGACGGTTTTGCGCGGGATAATAATGGCGGGCATGTCAGCCGCGCCCACGGGTTGGGTGATCTGCACCCGCGCCAGCCGGTGCCCGTCTGTGGCGACCGCGCGCAGCAAAGCCGCGCCGTCTTCTTCCAGCGCGTGCAGATAAATGCCGTTCAAATAATAGCGCGTTTCCTCAACCGAGATGGCAAAGCGGGTTTTTTCAATCAACCGACGCAAATCCGTGCCGGAAAGCGCAAAAGCGACCGGCATTTCATCGCGCGCCATGGCCGGAAAATCTTCGCGCGGCAAGGTTTGCAGCAAAAATGAGGATTTTCCCGACACCAGGGTCAAGCGCTCGGCATTTTCGTCCTTGGCAAGTTCAATCTGGCCGCCATCGGGCAATTTGCGGACAATGTCATACAGCATATGCGCCGGTGCGGTGATGGCGCCGGCTTGTGCAATCTCGGCCTCAACGCGTTCGCGCACCTCGATCTCAAGATCGGTCGCCGTCAACGTCACGACGCCATTGTCAGCTTCCAGCAAAACATTGGATAAAATCGGAATTGTGTTGCGGCGCTCGACAACGCTTTGCACATGGTTGAGCGCTTTTAGAAAGGCACTGCGTTCTATTGTGGTTTTCATCCGACCCTCTTAGATACCGAACCCACCGGCTGGAACGGTGTGGAAATTGATTTTCAGCTTGCGCGACATCGGGCGCAAAAGGCACGAATCACCCTGTTTTCCAAAGTGTTCAATTAACTCATATTTATAGCAGAAATGGGGCGGAAAGGGGCTTTTTTTTACCCCGCCCAACCCCTATTAAGCGCCCTGTTGAACGCAGGGTTGACCGCATAAAAACGCTAGTTTTCGAGCATGCGACGCAACAAATCGACATCTTCGTCCAGTGCCGGGTCTTGTTCGCGTAATTGTTCGATTTTACGCACCGCATGAATAACCGTTGTATGGTCGCGCCCGCCGAATTTGCGCCCGATTTCGGGCAATGATCGGCTGGTCAACTGCTTTGACAAATACATGGCAATCTGACGCGGACGCGCCACTGAACGCGCCCGGCGCGCCGACAACATGTCGCCCATTTTGACATTGAAATATTCAGCGACACGACGCTGGATCTCGTCGATCGTGACCCGACGCTCAGACGCACGCAACAGGTCGCGCAACACATCTTGCGCCATTTCCAAAGTGACCGGACGCCCGACAAAAGACGCATAAGCCACAACCCGGTTCAGCGCGCCCTCAAGCTCGCGAATATTCGACACAATGCGCTGCGCGAGAAACTCCAATACAGGCTGCGGTATCGGCGTGGTTTCGGCACGCACGGCCAGCGCATCGGCTTTGGACTGCAAAATGCCAAGGCGCAGTTCATAATCGGTCGGGTGGATATCGGCCACCAGTCCCCAGCCGAGGCGCGAGCGGATGCGCTCTTCAATGCCTTCCAGATCGGTGGGCGAACGGTCGGCGGAAATAATTACCTGACGGTTATGATCGATCAGCGCGTTGAAGGTGTGGAAAAATTCTTCCTGCGTCGAATCCTTGCCAGCGATGAATTGAATGTCATCAATCATCAGCACATCAACCTCGCGGAATTGCTGCTTGAACGCCATGGTATCTTTGAACCGCAAGGCGCGGATGAACTGATACATGAATTTCTCAGCCGACAGATACAACACTGTCCGGTTCGGGTCTTGGCGACGAATTTCCCACGCGATGGCATGCATGAGGTGGGTTTTACCCAGACCCACACCGCCATAGAGAAATAACGGGTTGAAGGCCACTTCGTTGGCCTCTGTCAACCGCCGCGCGGCGGCATGCGCCAGTTCATTGGATTTGCCGACCACAAAATTGTCAAAGGTAAAGCGCGGGTCCAGCGGCGCGCCCAGATCGTCGCGCAGACCGGTGGTTTCTGCCGCGACAGGCTGCGGGCGCGGGCTTGATTTGGTTTCCATCGGCGGCAAACGACTGGGCGGTGCGGTTTGCATCCGCGTCTCGGATTTCGGCTCGGTTGGGGCCCATTCCGGTTGCAATTCGATATCGATGCGCTTCACCGAAGGGTCTTCGTTCTGCCAATAATCACGAATGCGCGGCAGATAATGTGCCTCGATCCAGCTGCGGACAAAACGCGTCGGCACTTTCAATACCACGCGGCCGCGATGCACATTGTCCACCGACAATAATTTGAACCAGCTGCTAAACGTGGCCTCGCCCAACTCCGCCCGCAAGCGCGAGCGCACGCGATGCCACTGGGCGTCTAACTCCGCATTCGCCCCTGCTGCGCTGTCATTGCGGGCTGCACTTGGCTCAGCCGCACCGTCTTTATCGACCGCTTGGTCTTCATTATTATTTTCCAAAATCGCACACCCTCATATGCTAAAGCCGAGCCCTCCCCGGCCCGGCTATTCGCCAATACTTAATTCTGCACCCAAGGCAACCCGTCAAACTTCCACCCGTTCACCCGGCCCCGATGTCCACATTCATCCCGATCCCCTTCAAAACCGCCAGCCACATTGTAGCAATCTGCAAAACCTTCTTGCGTCAAAGCGCGCGCCGCCGCCTGCGAGCGCATGCCGGAACGGCACAGCGTAAATATCGCCACGCGCTTATCGGCGACCTCATGCGCGATTGTTTTGGCGAAATCAGGATTGACCGCCATGTCGGGAAACGACTGCCACTGCGCGCATACGAGCCGGGCTGCGGCATCGCTTAGATCGGGAAGACCGACAAAAGCCCATTCGGGTTGCGTCCGCACATCGACCAGAACGGCATCAGCGTTTTCCGCCAGACAATTCCATGCCGTCGCTGGTGTCACATGCCCAGCAAATCCGTCGTGTTCAACATCCAGAACATTTAACCCGCTCACTGTGCCCTCCAAAACGGAACTGCCGTCTAACAATTATTAGACCTATGCTTATTAGACCCAAGATTATTAGATCCCTGTCCGACAGCCGCACGAAGAAAGATTTTTGCCTAAAATCAGCGCGTTAACTAAAAACTCCCTGATATCTGCCGATTTTCAACGATCATCTGTCGGCGATCACGATACAAATTCGCCAGCGCGCGCGCAACGGGAAGGAAACAAGAACAGAGAAGAATCTGAAACTTTTTAAAATTTTTTTATGTCTCAGTTACGAATGC
>CAJXCG010000056.1 GCA_913051715.1 uncultured Rhodobiaceae bacterium | reverse complement strand
CCGCCATATCCTGCGCGGCGTTAGGGTCATCTTTATTGTCGGCATCTAGATCTTGATTGAGATCTTCATCGACATCAAAATCATCATCGCTATGGGTCGCGCGCTCGACCGCACTGATAATATCGTCTTCTGACCAGGCCTCCAGTGTTGCGTCATCCGTAGGCGTATCATCCGTAAGCGTATCATCCGTCGGCGTATCCGGGCCAAGCTGGTTCAAAAGATCGGTAAACGCATCAATAGACGGGTCGGCAACAGGCGGTGGCGGTTCGCCGGGGGCAGGCGTGTTCGGCGCGCGCGCAATTTCGCCCGAAACATCTGCGGCTTTTGCGGCTTCTGCGGCTTCTGAGACGTCGGGTGCGGCCGGGGCAGCCTCGGCCATAATATCGGCCAGCAGCGCTTGTGCATCAGGCGACAAGTCAAGCTCTTCAATATTTTCTGGAACACCGACCCGTGACATTAATTCACCCGCAACAGACTTGCCGAAATAGAGAAGTTCCACAAATCGCCATCGCGTTGACTTGTGACTTTCGGATCTCGGCTGGTGAATTTCTGCGCCTTGAAATTCCGCTTGATGTTGTTGATCACCACATTGCTCGTCGCCAGGCCGGTCAATGTAACGGTACCGTCTTCCTGCAAAGCCAAGCGCTGCAGTTCAGCCTCCGCCGGAATAAGCGCCGGCAGATTTTCCAGAAACCGATTGAAACTTTTATTGACAACCGTCGACTGCACTTTCGTGTTGGCCGCATTAATTTCGGAAAGTTTCTTTTGGTTAATTTTGCGCCGCAGATTTTGCGTATTCGCATTGGCGCGGGCTGCATCATATTGCTGGCTGGCCGCGCGCGTGTCGAGAAAGGTCGGCACGGTGTTGAACCCCAAAAGCCCGCCCGACAGCACCATAATGACAATAATGCAGGTCGACAAAATACGGTTGACCGCCGCCAGTTGCCGATTGCGCCGGATGGTCGGTGCGGCTTCCAGAAAATTCATCGATATCAGCTTGCGATGCTGGGTGCCTTCGGCTTTGCCCTCGACATTGAGCCCCTGCGTCGCCAGTCCGAGCGCCGATGTGAACACGGTGCTGTTTTGAAAATAATCGACATATTTCGTGTGCGCGTTGGGAACACCGACATTATCCAAAGCATCAAAGGGCACCATCAGCATGGCATCAAAACGTCCCTCAAGCAGCGCCAGCGTGTTGTCGAGCAATTTGTGTTCGGAGACGAGATATATTTTATCGGGGGCCGGAAATTGCTGCTCTTCGACCATATAGGCAATGGATTGTTTGACCTGCTCGCTGATGCGGATACCGACCTCGTCCCAGAAATCCCCGCCGACTTCGTCGACCTCCTCCAATTCCAACAGCAGGGCTTCGTCAAACTCCGAAATATCCACCTTCTGCATGCATAATTGGCCGCGCGTATAGCCCACCACCATGCTGCTGCCCGGACACAGGTGAAAGACACAAAATGGCTTGAACATGTCTTCGGTGGGCAAGCGGCTGTAAATGCCGTTCACCAGCGAGAATAATTCGTTTTCGATGAAGACAGGCAGCAAATTGCTGTCGAGCAACACGCCGCGATAGCGGTTCAATTCGGCTTCGGCGATTGACGAAAACAAAACCACGCTGCGGTCTTCATTTTCATTGGCATAAATCTGCTGATATTTAATGACCCGTCCTTCAAGCCCTGAAAGCTCGGGGTCGAATTCTTCCCAAAATTCAGGCTCTTGAGCATCTATGATCAGGTCTTCTTCGCTGAAATAGGGCAGCGTCAGAACGCGCGTGTCGAACAGATTGGCCGGCACGGAAATGCCGGCATCAACGCCATCAACCGCGGCTTCGCCGGCCGCCGCCGTAATCTGATCGACCAAAAACCGATAATTTTCCTGAATTGGCTGACGGCCAATATCATTTTCAAGCGACCAAGTGACAATGCGTTCCAGATGCCACTTTTCCACGTCGGCATGCAACTGCAGCACGGAAACGGCATCAGGGTGCAATTTTACAGCGACAATGCGTTCCTGAAGGCGAAATAATGGCCCCGCCATCTGAACGGCATTGCCCAGAAACGCTTCTACTCTGCTCATCCCGGCCTGAACTCCATTTAAGACCGATCGAACCAACGCAACAACGCCTTATGTACGTCGGCGAATCACCCGGCAATTTCTATGGATAGCACATATTCGGGCGCAAAATTACCACATAAGTCGCCTAATCGCGCGAAATCCGGCCCGACCGAAAGCGGCAAATTTGCCGCGTGGGGTTGAAATGCGACACAGCTTCGGCATAACCTTAAGTCCGCATTTGGAGGGGTTTATGGGACAGATTGAAATTGTGCCGGTTTCCGGCGGCGTCGGTGTCGAGTTGCACAATGTCGACATTAAAAACGGCATAGACGCGGCGGCATTTGACGAAATGCGTGCGGCCTTCGTCGAACACGGGCTTATTTTTCTGCGCGATCAAGACATTACCCCGGACGAACATATCGCCTTTGCCGAACGCTGGGGCGACATCAACGTCAATCGGTTTTTCCCGCGCCTTGACGGCTATGAAAAAATCGCCACCGTTACCAAAGAACCCGACCAGACCGTCAATATTGGTGGCGGCTGGCACACCGACCATTCCTATGATCATGTACCTGCGCTGGGTTCAATATTGATTGCACGCGAAACGCCGCCCGTGGGCGGCGACACGCTGTTTGCGTGCATGTACAAAGCCTATGACACTTTGTCTGACGGCCTGAAACAAACCTTGGAGGGCATGAAAGCCGTACATTCCAGTCGGCATATTTTTGGCGAGCAGTCGAGTTATCGCGAGACGATGAAAGACCGCTTTTCAAACCCTGAAAATGCCACCCAAGACGCCGTGCATCCGGTGATTGTCACGCACCCCGAAAGCGGCCGCAAGGCGCTTTATGTCAATCCGGGCTTCACCTTGCATTTTGACGGCTGGACGCCGGAAGAAAGCAAGCCGTTGCTTGATTATCTCTACGCCCATGCCGTGCAACTGGAACACACCACGCGCTTTCAGTGGGCACCTGGTTCGATTGCGTTCTGGGACAATCGGTGCACATGGCACTATGCGCTGAACGACTATCATGGCACGCGGCGCGAAATGCACCGCATCACGATTGAAGGCTCGCCGATCAGCTAGGCCAGCAGCATTTCTTCGACCTGACCGAGGCGTTCTTTACCGAAGAAAATTTCATCACCGACAAAAAATGTCGGTACGCCAAACGCGCCGCGGTCAACCGCGGCTTGCGTGTTCGCCATCAAACGCCCCTTGACCTCGTCGCTGCCCATTTGCTCGAATAATTTATCGGCGTCAAAGCCGGCTTCGATAAAGGCCGCGCGAATGACTTCCGGATCATCCATTTTCAGGCCCTTCTCCCAAACACATGGCAGCATGGCGTTGATGAAATCCATCAAATAGCCGTCGCCCTCCGCGGCGGTCGCGGCGCGCATGAGCTGAAGCGTGATAATCGGGAAATGCGGGTTCATTTTGAAATTGGTCAGATTGTGACGCGCGATGAAGCGTTCCATCTCAATGCCGTCATAAGCCATTTTTTTCGGAATATCGCCAAAGGCGATCATCGGGGCCTGATTATTGGTCAATTTGAATATGCCACCCAATAGGCACGGCTTATAGATGAATTGCGCGCCGGTGCGCGCCTCAATCTCTGGAATCGCATGATGCACCAAATATCCGTTTGGGCTGGCGAAATCGAAAATAAAGTCCACTGTTTTGGTCATGGCTACTCCTCCTGGGCACCCGCTATATCAGGTCGGGCGGCTCAAAGAATAACCCGTCCCACGCACGGTGCGAATAATGTCCGGCCTGTTATCACCGCCATCGGCGCGCCGGTTGAGCGCACGGCGCAGTCGGCTCATATGCACATCGACCGTGCGTTCTTCTACATATACGCCATGTCCCCAAACCATATCCAGTAATTGTTCGCGGCTGAACACACGTTCGGGGCGTTCGATCAGCACACTGAGCAGACGAAATTCCTTCGCGCCAAGGTGAATGACATCCCCGTCGCGCTCGACACGCATGGTCTCTGGGTTCAGCGACAGCCCATGAAATTCCAGAACATCCTGCAAAAGCGACGGACGCGCGCGGCGCAATAGGGCTTTTACCCGCGCCACAAGCTCGCGCGGCGAAAACGGCTTGGCGACATAATCGTCGGCCCCCGAATCCAGCCCAAGCGAGCGGTCGCCTTCTTCGCCGCGAGCACTGACCATCAAAATCGGCAAGAGGCGCGTTTCAGCCCGGGCGCGCAATTCGCGGCACACATCAATGCCCGAAGCCTCCGGCATCATCCAGTCCAAGACCACCATATCGGGCTCATATTCTTCCGTCAGCAAAATGGCGTCGCGGCCATTTTCGGCTTGAATGGTTTCAAATCCGGCCTTTTCAAGATTGTACCGCAACAGTTCCAGCTGAGCCGGTTCGTCATCTACCAAAAGAATTTTAGCAGCCATCGCGCATCTCCGGTGGCTCAGTTCCGCCCTAACGCACTAACGCTCGACTTGTCGGCCTTGGGGCGTTCGTCGCTCGGAAACTGACCATTTCTCAGGAAAAAAATCTGCTCGGCGATCCCCGTTGTGTGATCCCCGATGCGTTCAATATTTTTGGCGATGAAAAGCAAATGCGAGCTTGCGGAAACCTGTTCGGGGTTTTCCGACATGCGCGCCAGCATTTCACGGAACAGGCTGGTGTGCAGACGGTCGACCTCCATGTCGCGGTCGCGCACATCCATGGCCAAATCCGCATCACCCGACACATAGGCGTCGAGCACCTGATTGAGCATTTGCTGAACCAGCGCCGCCATGCGCGCCAAGCTGACATTGTCACTTTTATTGTTTTCATGCTCAATAATGACGCGGCTTCGCTTGGCGACATTTTTTGCATAATCGCCAATGCGCTCCAGCACCGATGCCACTTTGAGGGTGACGATCACGCGCCGCAAATCCTGCGCGACCGGCGCGCGCAGAGCAATAATTTCAATCCCACGTTCATTGAGATCAAATTCCATTTCATCAAGCTCCGCGTCGCGCGCGATAATCTCATCAATGTTTTGAATATCACGCCGCTCAAGTGCATCGATAGCGTCAGCAAATTGCTTTTCCGCCAAACCACCGAGGCGCGCCAGCATCTTGTTCAGTTCCGCTAAATCATCATCGAAAGAGGCAACAATATGCCCTGATGCCATTTTCTAACCTATCCTTCCTGAAATATAGGCCTCGGTCTGCGTGTTTTTGGGATTTGAGAATATCTGGGACGTGTCGCCAAATTCCACGACATTGCCCAAGTGAAAATACGCCGTCTTTTGCGATACACGCGAGGCCTGTTGCATCGAGTGGGTGACGATCACAATGGTGTATTCCGATTTCAATTCTTCAATAAGCTCTTCAATAACAGCCGTGGCGATCGGATCCAGCGCCGAGCACGGCTCGTCCATCAACACGACATCGGGATTTACTGCTATCGCACGCGCGATACACAAACGCTGCTGCTGGCCGCCCGACAAACCCGAGCCCGTATCGCCCAGCCGGTCGTGAACTTCCTGCCACAAGCCGGCACGCCGCAAACTGGTCTCAACCATATGGTCAAGCGCTTCTTTTGTCGGTGCCAGCCCATGAATACGCGGACCATACGCAACATTATCATAAATTGATTTGGGAAACGGATTGGGTTTTTGAAAAACCATGCCGACGCGCGCGCGCAATTCCACAACATCCATATGGTCGGCATAAATGTCATCGCCATCAATAAACACCGATCCCTCAACGCGGCACCCTTCGATCACATCGTTCATCCGGTTAATACAGCGTAGAAAGGTTGATTTCCCGCACCCAGACGGGCCGATGAGCGAGGTCACCTCATTCGCACCAATGTTCAGATCGATGCCATGCAGCGCGCGCGTTTCGCCGTAATAGACCTGAACACCCGTCGACTGAATTTTGTTTTCACCTTCGTAACTCATTGTCACCACCGTTTTTCAAACTTTTTGCGGAAATATATTGCCGTGGCATTTACCGTCAGCAAAAACAGTAACAACACGACAATCGCGGCACTGGTTTTGGGTAAAAACGCCCGTTCGGGATTGTTGGCCCACATATATATTTGCGCGGGCAAAACCGTCGCTTTGGAGGTGATGTCGGTCGGCGTGTCGACGATAAACGCCATCATGCCAATCATCAAAAGCGGCGCGGTTTCGCCGGCAGCCTGGGCAAGCCCGATAATTGTCCCGGTTAAAATACCCGGCATTGCCAGCGGCAATACGTGGTGGAAAATAACCTGCAAACGCGACGCGCCGATGCCCAGCGCGGCTTCACGGATCGAGGGCGGGATCGAGGCAAGCGAGGCGCGTGTCGCAATGATAATGGTCGGCAGCGTCATCAGCGACAAGACCAGCCCGCCGACCAGCGGTGCCGAGCGTGGCAGTTGAAAGAAACTGATAAACACTGCCAGACCCAGCAGCCCGAACACAATCGACGGCACTGCCGCGAGATTGTTGATATTGACTTCGATGATGCTGGTGATGCGGTTTTTCGGGGCCAGTTCTTCAAGATATATGGCCGCCATGACACCGATCGGAAAGCTGACCGCCAGTGTCACCAAAATGGTCAGCAGCGACCCGATAAAGGCTCCGCTCAGACCCGCCATTTCAGGCTCGCGGCTGTCACCGGAAGTAAACAGCGTCCATGCAAATTGCGTGTGCACGCGGCCCTGGGCGGTATAATGGTCGAGCCAAACAAGCTCCTTGTTGGACACCAACCGATCGCTTTCGGGCAGTGTGCGGTCGATCAGCCCCTTGATCAGCAGGTCGATATCATCCGACGTCGGCACGGAAATCCGCACGACGCTGCCGATAGACTGCGGATTGTCGAGCACGAAATCGCGCACCCAGTCGCCGCCCCCGGACGAGACCAAATCGTATAATTCGCGCTTATCCGCACGCGCGTTCACTTCCGGAAATTCACGCCGCAGCGATGCTTTGATCAGGCCTTGCCAATCTGCGCTGGCGATTATTTCGGTGTCGTTAGAGAAATTCGGGTCGATCTTGTCTTGGGCAAGTTCGATATCCAAGCCGACGAAATTTTGCGTGAAGGCCGGAATGGAGTTATAGACGATTGACGACAGCAGAAAGATCAAAATGCCCGCAGCAATACCAATCGCGGCGCGCCCGTAAAACCTGAAACGCATTTCGGCGCGATATCTGGCTTTGAGCCGAGCGGCGCTTTCCGGACTTTTCAACGCGGCAGAAACCGACATGCTGGTGATTGTATCAGTCATATTGCTCTCGGTATTTATTGACGATACGCAATGCGACGACATTGAGTATCAGCGTAATGAAGAAAAGGACAAGACCCAGCGCAAAGGCGGCAAGCGTTTTGGCGCTGTCAAACTCCTGATCACCGATCAGAAGAACCACGATTTGCACGGTGACCGTGGTCACGCTTTCAAACGGATTGGCGGTCAGATTGGCGGCGATGCCTGCGGCCATCACAACGATCATCGTCTCGCCAATGGCGCGCGAAATGGCGAGCAATATGGCACTGACAATGCCCGGCAGCGCAGCCGGCAACACCACCTGCTTGATGGTTTCGGATTTCGTCGCCCCCAGCGCCGACGCACCGTCGCGCAGACTTTGCGGCACGGCATTGATGACATCATCGGAGAGCGAGGAAATAAACGGTATCAGCATCGTGCCCATGACAATGCCCGCGGCCAGCGCAGACTCCGAAGACAGGGTAAGGCCAATATCTGCGCCGCTATTACGCAGCAGCGGGGCCACCACCAGAGCGGCGAAAAACCCGTAAACCACGGTGGGGATACCCGCCAGCACCTCAATGGTCGGCTTGGCAAAATTACGCAAACGATGGGTCGCATATTCGGACAGATAGACAGCCGCCATCAGACCCACCGGTACGGCGACAAGCATGGCGATGAAGGTGATCAGCAGCGTGCCGGCAAAAAGCGGGATCGCGCCAAACTCGCCCGGATTGGCTGCTTGATCTTCACGAATGGCGATTTGCGGTGACCAGTGCAGCCCGAAAAGGAAATCGAGTACGGGCACTTGCTGGAAGAACATATAGGTTTCAAAGATCAGCGAAAAGATAATGCCAATGGTCGTCAGGATCGCAAAGGCCGAGGCCCCGATCATCACCCAAATGGCGATTTTTTCGACCCTTTGGCGCGCGGCAAACCTTGGCGCAATTAATTTCTGAGAGAAATAAAATCCGGCCAGCGCCAGCGCGATCGCGCCGGTAGCGCGCAGATAGGATGACATTTCCAGTAACCCGGCGAAATAATCGGCGGCTTCCACCGTATCGGGCCCGACAAACCGCGCGTTAATCACGCCCGCGTGCAAAGCCTTGGCCTTGGAAACCAGAACATTAATTTCGGCATTGGTAAGTGCGCCAGAACCCGCAGCGATGAATTCGCGCAGCCAATCATTGATAATCAGGGGCGCAAAACCCGACCACAATACGGCGAAAGAAAAAGCCGGCAATACCACGCACGCCATGACAAAGGCACCGTGATAGCCGTCGAGAGAATGTTGTTTGACGTCAACTCGAGCGCTGAGGTGGCGGACACGCCGACGACCAAAAATGAAGGAGTAAGCGCCAAGTACGAGGATAGAAACGGACAAAAATGTCAGGGACAAGGCACATCTCCAAAAATAATGGGCCGACCCCTAAAGGCCGGCCCACCAAAAGTCAAATTAAAGCGCCAGCTTCGTCAGGGACGAAGAGTTCTTGCGCTGGGCGTCGCGATCAGCTGCCGGCAGCGGGATCAGGCCTTTAGGAACCAGATACCCTTCTTCGCCAAAAGCTTTTTCGTTGGTAAATTCTGCCACGAATTCCTGAATACCGGGAACCGTGCCAACATGCGCGTGCTTGATGTAGAAATACAACGAGCGCGAGATTTTGTACTTACCACCTGCGATGTTGTCGAAAGTCGGCTGTGTGCCGTTAACGACAGCGCCTTTGATTTTGTCAGAGTTTTGGTCCAGGAAGCTGTAACCGAAAACACCAACAGCATCAGGATTGGCAACAAGTTTCGACACCATCAGGTTGTCGTTTTCGCCTGCATCAATCCATGCGCCGTCATCACGAACGGTGCGTGTCAGCTTTTTCCACATTTTTTTGTCTGTTTTCTTCAGCTTTTTCATATGCGGATAGGCTTTTGAACCACCGCTCATAGCCAATTCTTGGAACGCATCGCGCGTACCGGAGGTCGGCGGTGGGCCAAGGATTTCAATTTTCTTGGCTGGCAGCGAAGGATCAATTTCGCTCCACTTTTGATACGGGTTTTTCACCGGCTCACACCAAGCAGCCTGGCACGGCTTGTTCGGATCCGGAACTTTTTTGGCAGTCGCCAGATAGATCTGTTCCAGCGTGAGTTCCAGTTGCGGGGCACCTTTTGCATTTGCAAGAACGATGCCGTCAAAACCGATAACAACTTCGGTCAGGTCAATGCCGTTGGCTTGGCACTTTTTGAACTCTTTGCCCTTAATCCGACGCGAGGCGTTGGTAATATCGGGGTGTTCTAGGCCAATGCCGGCGCAAAACAGCTTCATGCCGCCGCCGGAACCGGTTGATTCAATAACCGGCGTTTTAAATTTGCTTGTGCGACCGAACTGCTCGGCGACAGTTGTTGCAAACGGGAAAACCGTTGAAGAACCGACGATCTCAATTTGATCGCGGGCCTGAGCGGCACCCACCATGGCAACAGCTGCCAAAGCACCTGTAATAAGTTTTGAGTTAAACATTTTCGTCTCCACCGAAAAATTACATCGAAAGACCCGAAGGCCTTCCGACCCCGGAACGAAGAAACTGACCCGACATCTCGTCTGTTTTGTTACAGTAATATTACAGTTTTATGACAGGGAGGGCCGTGCGCCCAGATCGCGCGCGCGCGGTGCAATTTGCGACCGCTCAATCTCTTTTAACGCACGGTAATGTAATGGAAAAACAGGTTTCGCCTTCGCTGCTGGTAATCCGCAGACGGCCACGATGTCTGTTAATAATGTGCTTCACAATAGCCAGACCCAGGCCGGAACCGCCCATATTTCGCGACCGCCCCTTATCGACGCGGTAGAATCTCTCCGTCAGGCGCGACAAATGCTCTTCAGCAATGGATTCGCCCTGATTGATGACCTGTACGCGCGCCAGATCGGGGCGGAATTTCTGATCCACGCCCCGCCCGGTCGAGATCCGCACCCCGATTTCTGACCCGTCATGGCCGTATTTAATGGCGTTATCGATGAGATTGTGGAGCACTTCGGATAATTCGTCTTCGGCCCCCCTGACCATCGGCACTTCATCCACCCCCGGCCAATCATTATAAACAACAATCTCCATATTTTTGCTGTTGGCACGAAAGCGCAATGCGGAAATGGCATCATCGACCACACGCAGCAGATCCAGCGCGTCGCGCGGTGCGCGATGTTCTTCCGCCTCGACCCGCGACAGCGACAACAATCCGTCGATCAGGCGTTGCATGCGGTCGGCCTCGCTCTGCATGATTCCCAAAAATCGCTCGCGCGCCTCAACATCGTCCTTCGCAGATGTCTGCAAGGTCTCGATAAAGCCCGTCAGGGCGGTTAGCGGCGAGCGTAATTCGTGGCTGACATTGGCAACAAACTCTGACTGAATACGCTCGACCGAAAGCTCCATGGTAATGTCGAAAATAATCAGAATGATCTGGTCGTCTTCAAATGGCGCGATGCGGATTTTGAAATCGCGGCGCACCTGCCCCATGCGAGTGTAATTGAGATCGGTTGTTTTCCCGGCCTCAGACGCCGCGTTCAGGGCGTCTTGAAAATCGGGATGGCGCAAAAAATTATCAAGCGGGCGATGCGCGATATGCGCGCCCAGCAATTCAAACGCCTTGGCGTTGGAGCGCTCAACCACGCCCGTCCGGTCAACGACGATGATCGCCTCGCTGAAAAGCTCCGACAGGCTGTCAAATCGATCTTGCTGTTGCACCACAAAACACCTTCGCTTTTGCTAGTCTAACATATGCGATATGTCGTCTTTGTAACACATATCAGCCGCGCAAGCGTGTTCACGCACACCCTCGGCGCAGACGCAAAAAACCGCACCGGTCAAAGACCGCGCAAAGTCGCTCAAATTTCTCGCCGCTTTTTCTGATGGTGCTGCCGGAGAGAATTGAACTCTCGACCTCTCCCTTACCAAGGGAGTGCT
>CAJXCG010000055.1 GCA_913051715.1 uncultured Rhodobiaceae bacterium | reverse complement strand
CGGCGGGTTTTCGAATTTCGGCGATTTCGGCGGCATGGGCGATATTTTCGAGGAGTTTTTTGGCGGCGGTCGCGGCGGACGTCGTCGCCAGCAGCGCCGTGGCACGGATTTGCGCGCTGAGATTAATATCAGCCTGGAAGAGGCTTTTGAAGGCACGGAACGCCAGATCAATCTGACACGCGCGGTCACATGCGAGACATGTCATGGCAGCGGCGCGCGGCCCGGCACATCGCCGACCACTTGCGGCACATGCAATGGGCTCGGCAAGGTGCGCGCGCAGCAGGGCTTCTTCATGGTCGAGCGCCCGTGTCATGTCTGCGGCGGCACCGGGCAGATTATCCCCGACCCCTGCCCGTCCTGCGGTGGCGCGGGGCACGTGCAAAAATCGCGCACGCTGTCGGTCAGCGTCCCCGCAGGGGTGGAAGACGGCACGCGCATCCGCCTGTCGGGCGAAGGTGACGCCGGCGAACGCGGTGCCGTGGCGGGCGATCTTTATGTTTTTGTGAATATTCAGCCGCATAATTATTTGCAGCGCGACGGAGCCGATTTGTTTTGCGCCATGCCCGTGCCATTTGGTCTGGCGGTTCAAGGCGGCGCCGTTGACGTGCCGCTGCTGGACGGCAAGCGGGTGAAGCTGACGATCCCCGCCGGCGCCCAGACCGGACAACAATTTCGCTTGCGCGGCAAGGGCATGCCGGTTTTGCGCGCGCGCAGCCATGGCGATTTATACATTCAGATTGAGGTTGAAATGCCGCGCAAACTGTCCCGCGACCAGCAAAAATTATTGGACGCGTTTGAGGCCAGCCTCAAAGAGACCAACTATCCGGGCGTTGCCGAGTTCAAGGCGCGCAGCAAAAGCTGATAGTCTGACGCAACACTCCCTGCTATAGAAGAACTCATGAAAATCTTGGTAAATGGCTGCGCGGGCCGCATGGGGCTTACGCTCATTCGTCTGATCGACGCAGACCCTTCGCTTGACCTGCATGGCGGTGTTGAAGGCGCTGACCATGCGCGTTTGGGCACGGATCTCGGTGTGCTGGCTGGCTTGCCGGAAATCGGCAGGCCCGTGCGCGCCGATGCGCTTGACCTGATCAGCGGCGCCGATGCTGTGATAGATTTTTCCACCCCCGCCGCCACACTTGAAATGGCCGGGCTGTGCGCGCAGGCACGCATTGCCCATATAATCGGCACCACGGGGTTTAGTGCCGAGGACGAGGCTGCGCTTGATGCCGCCGCGCGCCACGCCACAATCGTGAAATCGGGCAATATGAGCCTCGGGGTCAATTTGCTGGCTGCCTTGGTGCGCCGGGCAGCGGCCGCATTGAGCGAGGATTGGGACATTGAAATTCTCGACATGCACCATCGCCATAAGGTCGATGCCCCCTCGGGCACGGCGCTGCTGCTGGGGGAAGAAGCAGCCCAGGGGCGCCGTATCAATCTCGCGGAAAAACGCGATAGCGGACGCGACGGCATGACCGGCGCACGAAACGCCGGCGATATCGGGTTTGCGGTTTTGCGCGGTGGCTCGGTTGTTGGACATCATGATGTGGTTTTTGCCGCACAG
Organism: uncultured Rhodobiaceae bacterium; assembly: GCA_913051715.1. GTDB lineage: Bacteria > Pseudomonadota > Alphaproteobacteria > RS24 > RS24 > UBA7378. Next base: position 9,726 of record CAJXCG010000055.1, on the reverse strand, counting down.
GGCGAACATATTGTTCTGGGCCATCGCGCCGAGACACGCGATATTTTCGCGCGCGGGGCCTTGCAGGCAGCGAAATGGGCGCATGGGCGCGGCCCCGGGCTTTTTTCCATGCACGATGTTTTGGGCTTGAGCGAACCGCCAAAGTCTTGATTAGCGTTTGGGAGAACCGATATGAGCCAGCTTATTCTCGTGCGGCACGGCCAGAGCGAGTGGAACCAGCAAAATTTATTCACCGGATGGCGCGACCCGGACCTGACCGAGCAAGGGGTTGGGGAGGCGCGCAATGCCGGGCGCGCGCTCAAGGCCGAGGGCATCACCTTCGATATTGGCTTTACATCCGAATTGCAGCGCGCGCAAAAAACCTGCGCCCTGCTGCTCGAGGAGCAAGGCCAAACGGATTTGCACGTCATTCGCAATTTGGCGCTTAACGAACGCGATTATGGCGATTTATCGGGGCTGAACAAAGACGATGCGCGCGAAAAATGGGGCGCAGACCAAGTGCATATCTGGCGGCGGTCATACGACACGCCCCCGCCCGGCGGCGAAAGCCTGAAAGACACTGCCGAGCGGGTCTTGCCGTATTTTAACAACACGATCATGCCGCATATTCTGGGCGGTAAAAATGTGTTGGTCGCCGCGCATGGCAATTCCCTGCGCGCGCTTGTGATGGTGCTTGATGGCTTGGGCGAAGACGAAATTACGCAAGTGAACATCGCCACGGGCGAACCGTATATTTATGACGTGACCGACACGGGGCACGTTGACGGCAAGCGGATTTTGCCACTCGGATAATCAAGTATTTTTGAACGCCACACCTTCGGCGGCCAAAATTCGCGCCTTGACCTCAAGGCCCCAGCGATAACCGTTCAGCGTTTTATCCGCCGCCAGCACACGGTGGCACGGCACCAGCAAAGAGACCGGATTGGCCCCCACCGCCCCGCCAATGGCGCGCGGCGCAGAGTGCAGCGCATCGGCGAGTTGTTTATAACTGCTGGTTTGACCTTGCGGGATATCCAGCAATTTCTGCCACACGCGATGTTGGAAAGACGTGCCGGCCAGCGCGAGATGGGCAGGTGCCGCGCGTGCGTTTTCGGCCAGCGCGTTCACAGCCTGCGGCGCGGCGCGCAAGCTGGCAGGCTGCCATTTTTGCTGCACAGCGTCGCGCACGCGGCCAGCTTCGATTTGCGAACAAAAGCCCCAAAAAACGATATCGTGCCCGCACGCCACAACAAGGGCCGGGCCGAAAGGCGTTAAATGAGTGTCGGTATAATCAAATGGGCGGCCGCGAAAAGCTGTCGGCGGCACGAAAGACACGTGATGGGTCATTGAGCACCTCTTTTTTCCCACGCTGACACTTTTTGTCAGGCGAGTCAAAATTCCGAGGCTTGCGGGGCACCACTCACGCGCGACGGGTTCTGAAATCGGCCAATGTGTGTTCCAGCGTGGCGGCGAGTGACCCGCGCTCGGCAGGAGCCAAAAAACTGCCCAGTGCGACTTTCTGGCCGTGCGACGCCAAGAACAAATCGCCCGGAATTGCCGGGTCGACACGGTTTTGTTCCAGCCGCACGCGCACCCAATAAGGGTCAAAAACCCAGTCGCGCACTTTTCCGGTCGCCGCAACTTTTGACAAAACCAAACGCCCGTCGCGCATTTCCAGCATTTCATAGCGCCGCGCACGGCGATAATTAACCCGAAACGCCAGATAGAGAAGCAGAATATCGAGCCCGAAAAACCCGAATACGGGCCACGCGCCCAAGGCCAGAAAAAACCCGCCCGCCACCAGACAAATGGCGGCGAACACCACCATCAAAACGATGAAGCCGTCGCGCGACAGCGACACATTCGGACGCAGCACAAGTTGGAAATCCTGCGGTAGGGTGGTTGCCTCGGTCATAATGGCAATCTAAAGCATCGCCGAGCGTGGACAAGCCCGCCGACCTGCGACGAATTTGCGCTGGCAATTTGCGAAGTTTGGAACGGGGCGCTACAGTGGCACGGATGAAAAAAGCCGATATTCCCCTATTTTTCGAGCGTCTTTCCGCCGCCGACCCCGCGCCGGAAACCGAACTGGCCTTTACCAACACCTTTACCCTGCTGGTCGCTGTCGTATTGTCGGCCCAAGCCACCGATAAAGGCGTCAATAAGGCGACCGAGGCGCTTTTCCGCAAAGCCGATACGGCGAAAAAAATGGCGGCGCTGGGGGAGGCGCGAATACGCGATTACATCAAAACCATCGGGCTTTATCGCAATAAGGCGAAAAATGTCTATGCCCTGTCGGTCATGCTGCGCGACCAGTTTGACGGCGTTGTGCCGCAAGACCGCGAAACGCTGATGAGCTTGCCCGGCGTTGGCCGCAAAACCGCAAATGTCGTCATGAACGAGGCTTTTGGCATAGCGACATTTGCCGTCGACACACATGTTTTTCGGCTGGGCAACCGCACCGGGCTGGCGCCCGGCAAAACCGTGCTCGATGTCGAAAAAAAGTTGGAAAAACGGGTGCCTGAGCCGTATCGTCTACACGCGCATCACTGGTTGATATTGCATGGTCGATATGTCTGCGTGGCGCGCAAGCCGAAATGCGATGCGTGCAGTGTGCGCGATTTATGTCGCTATAAGGCCAAAACGGCCTCATAGAATTTCGACCCATTATCAGGTCAGCCGGGAGCGTAATTATGTCTGAAGAATTTTTGTCCAAGCGTCCACTCATTACGGGCATGGGAGCCGCGCTGGTTGATCTTTTTGCCGATGTCGATGAGGCGGCGTTGGACGCGCTCGGCGCGCCCAAAGGGTCGATGACATTGGTCGACAATGCGCGCGCCACTGAATTGCAGGAAAATGTGCATGTGCACACTTACCGCCCGGGCGGGTCAGCCGCCAATACGGTTGCGGGTCTTGCGGGATTGGGCATGCCGGGCGGGTTTATCGGCAAAATCGGTGATGACGAGCTGGGCAAAATTTTCCGCGACAACCTGACGGATTTGGGCGTGACGTTTCCCGTCACCCCGTGCGATGCCGCCGCCCACCCGACGGGAAATTGTTTGGTGCTCGTGACGCCCGACGCCGAGCGCACCATGCACACGCTATTGGGCGCGTCTGTTACAACTGCGACGCAGGATTTGGATGCTGATCTGCTGGATGCAACCGGTATTTTATTTTGCGAGGGCTATGTCTGGGACAGCCCGAGCGCGCGCGCCGCTTTTACCGACGCCGCCGCGCGCGTCAAATCGGGCGGGGGGCGTATCGGGTTTTCGCTGTCCGACACATTTTGCGTCGAGCGTCACAAGCAAGCCTTTATGGATTTATTCGCGCGCGACATCGACATATTGCTCGCCAATCTCGCCGAAGCGCAGACCCTTTTGGACGTGACAGATATTGCCGACATCACCGCGGCCATGCACGCCGCGGGCGTCGACGGGGCCATTACCTGCGGCAGTGACGGCGCGGTCATCGTGCGGGGAGACGAGGCCGTGCGCGTGGCGGCGCATCCGGTGGCGACGGTGACGGATCTGACAGGTGCGGGCGACCAGTTTGCCGCCGGTTATTTATGCGGCGTTGCGCGTGGGCACGACGCGGCAACTTGCGGACGCATGGGGGCGTTGGCCGCTGCCGAAGTTATCCAGCATTTCGGGCCGCGCCCCGAAAAAGGGCTGCGCGCCGTGTTCGCCGAGCACGGCCTCGCGCTTGACTAAATCGGTCAGATTTTTCTGAGCAGCACCCGGTCGATGGCATGGTCGGGGGCCTTGTGCAAAACCAAATCGGCGCGCCCCCGCGTGGGCTGAATATTTTGATCGAGATTGGCCAAATTAATGCGCCGCCAAATATCGCGCGCCGTCTCGACCGCTTCGGCCTGGGTCAGTTCGGCATAGCGATGGAAATAGGCGTCCGCCTCGCGGAAGGCGGTTTTTTTGAGCGACAAAAACCGCGCCACATACCACTCTTCGATCACCTCGGCATCGGCGTCGATATAGATTGAGAAATCGAAAAAATCGGAAACCACAGTGGTTTCTTCGCGGGCATTTGTGCCGGTCGCGGGCTGGAGAACATTGAGGCCTTCGACAATCAGAATATCCGGCTGGCTCACGCAAACTTTCTCGTCCGGCAGAATATCATAGGCGTTATGCGAATAAACCGGCGCCTCGGCATCGGCCGCGCCGGATTTGACCGCCGTCAGAAATGTCAGCAGGTTTTTTAGATCAAACGATTCCGGAAAACCTTTCCGCTGCATCAGGCCGCGCTCTTCCAGCACCGCATTGGGAAACAAAAACCCGTCCGTCGTTACCAGGTCAACCTTGGGGTGCGACGGCCAGCGCGCCAGCATTTCGCGCAAAATACGCGACGTCGTGCTTTTGCCCACCGCGACCGAGCCTGCAACACCGATAATATAAGGCACTTTAACTTCCTGCCCGAGAAAGGCATTGGTCGCACCGTGCAGCCCTTGTGTCGCCTCGACATACAGATTGAGCAGGCGCGACAGCGGCAGATAGATCTCTTCCACCTCTTCGAGCGATATGGTTTCACCCAGCCCGCGCAATTTTGTGAGATCGTCTTCGTTTAGCGTGAGTTCAGCGCCTTCGCGCAGTTGCGACCATTCCTGCGCCGAAAACTCCCGGTAGGGCGAGGTTAAAGACCTGAATTGTTCGTCCATATTTCCACTCTCTACTGCCGCTGCCCCGCGAAAAGGCCGAGCCTCGCTCATGCGTCGCGCGCCGCTTTTTCCGCTATGCCGGACGTGCCGGCCCGTTGCGCCAAAACCTCCGTCAACTGATCGAGGGTGAGGCCGCGCGCCACAAGCACAACCAACAGGTGATAGAGCAGATCCCCCGCCTCAGCGAGCAATTCTTCATCTGACCCGCTCAGGGCTGCGACCATGGTTTCAGACGCCTCTTCACCGATTTTGCGCGCCGCGCGCGGCAAGTCAGCCAGTAATTGCGCCGAATAGCTGTCGGCGGGGTCAGCCGTCTTGCGCGCCACGATGGTTGCGTAAAGCGCCGCGATTTCCTGTGCGGTATCACCGGTTTTTGTCATGTCACACCCTTTCGAGATATCCCATCGCACATTCCGCCATATTTTTCATCACGAATTCCACCTTTGTCGCGCCTCAAACCGGCGGCGGGCGCACCGCGATTCCAGCATCAGACAGCACTTTTTTGGCCTCGGCAATGGTGTGGGTGCCGAAATGAAAAATCGATGCGGCGAGCACCGCGCTGGCGTGTCCCTCGCGCACGCCGGCCACCAGATCTTGCAGCCCGCCAACGCCGCCCGAGGCGATGACCGGCACGCGCACCCGGTCTGAAACCGCGCGGGTCAACGCCAGATCAAATCCGCTTTTGGTGCCGTCGCGATCCATCGAGGTCAACAATATTTCACCAGCCCCGCGCGCCGCCATATCTTCGGCAAAGGCGACCGCATTAATGCCCGTGGCGCGGCGCCCGCCATGGGTGAAAATTTCCCATGTGTCGGCTTGCGTCTGTTTGGCGTCAATCGCCACAACGATGCATTGCGATCCAAATTTTTCTGCCGCGCGCGAAATAATCTCCGGATTGCTCACCGCCGCCGTGTTGAAGGAAACCTTATCGGCTCCGGCGAGCAGCAGGTTGCGCACATCGGCCTCCCGGCGCACACCGCCGCCAACGGTTAACGGCATAAAGCACTGCTCGGCCGTGCGGCGCACAACATCAATGAGCGTATCGCGGTTTTCATGGCTGGCGGAAATATCGAGAAAGCACAATTCATCCGCGCCCGCCGCATCGTAAGCGCGCGCGGCCTCAACCGGGTCTCCGGCATCAACAAGATCGACAAAGTTTACGCCCTTGACAACGCGCCCGTCATGCACGTCAAGGCACGGAATGACGCGCAGTTTCAGCATGACACTACGCCGTCCAACGCCAAAACTTCTGCCGCCGACAGGCGCCCGTCATAAAGCGCGCGGCCCGATATTGCGCCGACAATGCCGCTATCGGCAACGGCGAGAAGGTCGTGAATGTCCTGCAAGCCCGCCAAGCCGCCCGAGGCGATGACGGGGATGGACACGGCGCGCGCCAAGGCAGCAGTGGCGGCGACATTAACCCCTTTCAACAAGCCGTCGCGGGCAATATCTGTGTAGATCAAGGCGGCAACACCGGCATCTTCAAACCGTTGCGCCAGCGCGCTGGCCGACAGGCTGCTGTTTTCTGCCCAGCCCTCAACCGCCACGAAACCGTCGCGGGCATCAATGCCAACCGCAATGCGGCCCGGAAATGCGCGGCACCCGTCACGGACAAGCTGCGGGTCGCGTAAGGCGGCCGTGCCCAGAATGACGCGGTCGATGCCTTTTTCGAGCCAGGCTTCAATCGTCGCCAAATCGCGGATGCCGCCGCCAAGCTGGGTGAAGGCCGAACTTGCTTGCAGCGCGGCCTCGACCGCCGCCATATTGACCGGCGCGCCCGCAAATGCCCCATCCAGATCAACAATGTGCAAATGCCCGAAGCCCTGCGCGGCAAAGGCGCGTGCTTGATCAGCCGGGTCGTCATTGAAGATGGTGGCGCGCGCCATGTCGCCCTGCTCAAGACGCACGCAGCGGCCTTCTTTCAAATCAATGGCGGGGAAAATAATCATGGCTTCCAATTCACAAAATTCTCGATGAGGTGCAAGCCGGTGGCTTGGCTTTTTTCCGGGTGAAATTGCGTGCCGATCATATTGCCGCGCGCCAATGACGCAATGACCGGCCCGCCATAATCGGTTTCCGCCGCAATTTCAGCCTGATTGCGCGGTCGCGCTGCATAGCCGTGCACGAAGTAAAAATCCGCGCCGTCCAGCCCGTCGAGAACCGGGTGCGGTGCACGAATATGCAGTGAATTCCAACCCATATGCGGCACTTTGAGGGGCGCGGTGACGTCCAGAGCATCGACCGAGCCGTCGAACCAGCCCAACCCTTGATGTTGACCGCGCTCAGTGCCCATGGCGCACATAAGCTGCATGCCGACACAAATGCCCAGAAACGGACGCCCGTCATCGCGCACCCGCGCATTGAGCGCCGCGTGCATACCGTCAATCGCCGCTAGACCTTGCGCGCAATCGCCAAAGGCCCCAACGCCGGGCAGCACAATATGGTCGGCGCGCGCTACAATATCCGGGTCGCCGGTTACATGCAGGGCGCGCCCGGGCGCACAGCGCGCAAAAGCCTTTTCCGCCGACCGCAGATTTCCCGATCCGTAGTCAATAATAGCAATACTCACCTGCCCATCGCCTCGCTTGCGCTACCGATCAGCTGCCCAGCACACCCTTGGTGGACGGCACGGCATCGGATTTGCGCGGATCGATTTCGATGGCTTCGCGCAAGGCGCGCGCCAGCCCCTTAAAACAGCTTTCGACAATATGGTGGTTGTTTTCGCCATAGAGGTTTTCAATATGCAGCGTAATGCCCGCGGCCTGTGCAAAGGCCTGAAACCATTCCTTGAAAAGTTCGGTGTCCATATCGCCCAATTTGGGCTTGGTGAAAGTAACCTTCCAGATAAGATAGGGGCGCTGGGAAACATCCAATGACACGCGCGTGCAAGTTTCATCCATCGGGATTATCGCCGAACCATAGCGCGTCAGACCTTTAAAATCGCCCAGCGCCTCGCGCACGGCTTCGCCGATGACAATGCCGGTGTCTTCTGTCGTGTGGTGAAAATCAATATGCAGATCGCCCTTGGCGACAACTTTCAGATCAATAAGCGAATGGCGCGATAATTGCTCGAGCATGTGGTCGAGAAACCCGATGCCGGTCGACACGTCATAATCGCCCGTGCCGTCGAGATTTACACCCACTTCAATCTGGGTTTCTTTGGTTTGGCGCGCCCGCGTTGCAGTCCGCTGTGTCATGCGTTCAAATCCCTAATTGTGACGTTTTGTTTGTACACCGTTTTGCGCCGCTGCACAGCCGTCAAATTATCGCTGGCCTGTTTCAGCTCAGGCGCGGCGCAATCGCAAATAAAATGCGCCTGCCCCGCCATGCGGCGGCGCGGCGGGTTCATAGGCAATCACCAGCTGGTTGAGCGGCGGCTGACTGATCCAAAGCGGCAATTCGCGGCGCAAAACCCCTTCTCCGGCGCGCCCCTTGCCGGTAATGACAAGCACCCATTTATGGCGTGCTTGCGCGGCGGCGCCGAGAAATCCGGTGAGCCGCGCGCGGGCCTGGGTTGCGGTCAGCCCATGTAGGTCAAGGCGCGCATCAATCACAATGGTGCCGCGCGCCAAACGGCGCTTCGATTTCGGGTCGAGGCGTGCTTCGGGGGTCACCGTGTTTTTGGGCGCTTTAGATGTTTGGGCTTTGGCCCGCATACCCGCCGTTTCAGCCGTTTCAGCCGTTTTTTTCAAATCGCCGGATTTTTTTGTGTCGGCGTTTTGGGTCGCTTGGGCCGTTTCGGTTTTGCGACCACGGCTACGCCGCGTGGCTATATGGCGGGCGCGGCGCAGGGCCGGCAGCGGCTCCGCTTGCGCCGCCACACGCGCCCAAATTTCCGCATCCTCGCCGGAAAGCGGCGGGTGTTTTTTGTCGCCTGACCCGGCCAAGGCAAACGCCTATTCCGTCTGGGTTGCAATCAGCAGCCAGTTGGGGCTGTCTGACTGAACATGGCGTTCGAATGTCCATAAATCGCGGCTGCGCGCCGGCGTTTGTTCGCTGGCTTCGGCCCCGGCGCTGCTGATATGCGATACCAAATCCGCGCTATAGCGCACCGACAAGCGCACAACCCCATTGTCATATTCCGCATCTTCAATCACCGGGCGCGCCAAAGCATGAATTTCGGTGATCAGATGTTCGCCGGCCTCCTCGCGCTGGCGAATGGCGGCTTCAAAACCGGCCAACACATCCGGCCCCAAAAAATCTTTGACCCCGCTCAAATCGCCGGCAGCGAAATCCAGCAAAATCATCTCGTATAATTTGCCTGCGCCCTCGACAAAGGCGGCCTCGTCGAAATCAGGGTCTTTTTCGCGCACCAGCGTAAGCCCCTTGCCAGCCTCAATCGGCGTGTCGTCTGTCGGCACCGCGAAAGGACGCGGCGGCGCCTGTGCGGGGTCGCCATCGTCACCAGCAGATGTGTCTGATGTGTCTGATGTATCTGTTGGCGTATCCTTGGACGGGTCTTTTGGCGCATCAAAAGCCTCGCGGTTCAACCGATAGGCGTCATGGCGTCCGGTGTTGTCATCTTCTTCATTACGCATGCCCAAAACCGATCGCAAACGATAAAACACGGCGATGACGACGATTAGCAATATAAGGTTTACAAGATCGATGGTGCGCTCCTATATCCGATAACTTGAGTATGCCCTTTTTTACCGCCGCTGTTAAGCGCTGGCCTGCATGGTGTCAGATGCTATGATGCCGCAGCAAGGAGAACCTGATGCCCGGCCTCATTCCGCTGATTTTAATCATTGTACCGATTATCGAAATTACCCTGTTTGTTCAGATTGGCGGATCAATCGGCCTTGGTTGGACGCTTTTCATCATTTTGGCAACCGCGATGATCGGGGCACGCGCCATTCGGCGTCAGGGCATTAATGCGCTGGCGCGCGCGCAGGCACAAATGGCGTCCGGCCAGCCACCGGTCGGTGAAATTGTGCATGGCGTACTTATTCTGATCGCCGGCGTTTTGCTGTTGACGCCGGGATTTTTGACCGACGCGCTGGGCTTTTTTCTGCTGTTTCCGGCGGCGCGGTTATTTGTGCTTGAAATGGCGGCAAGTTTTATTCTACCCAAATTATTTT
>CAJXCG010000054.1 GCA_913051715.1 uncultured Rhodobiaceae bacterium | reverse complement strand
ATTGATCATTTTTACCCGCGCGAAAATGCCGAATTGCAGCAGCCGATCCTCGACCAAGGCTTGATATTATGCGAAAACCCGCCGGGCACGGCGCCGCAAGCCCGCCAGTTTCCCCGCCGCAACCGCATTATTTCCGGCCTGTCGCTCGGCGTCATTGTTGTCGAGGCGGCGCGGCGATCAGGCTCGCTTATCACGGCGCGTTTGGCTGGCGAACAGGGGCGCGAGGTGATGGCCGTACCCGGGTCACCGCTCGACCCGCGCTGCCATGGCAGCAACCATCTCATCAGGACTGGTGCCGCGCTGATTGAAACAGTGGACGACGTTTTGGAGGCTGTGCGCCCGCTGATTGAAAATATGGAATTGAAAACACCCGAACAAAAAACGCCGTCGCGCCGGAAAACCCCACCCCCAACCGTCAGCGATGCCATGCGCCGCAAAATTACCGACCTTCTGGGGCCTGCGCCCACGCGCATTGACGATCTGGTCGCCCAAGCCGACGTGCCGCTTCAAAGCGTGCATTTGGTTTTGCTGGAACTCGAATTGCGGGTCGCCTGACCTATGATAATGGCGGTCTGGTGTGCCTGGATATCAATGACTAGAACGCGGTGTAACGCCGCCGTTAAAAAAAGCCCATTTGACACAGGCAATAGAATTGCCCATATCATTCGCACATTAAAAGGCTGATTACGGGAAAGCGCATGGAAGTCGTCATTGTCGAGTCGCCCGCCAAGGCGAAAACGATCAATAAATATCTGGGAGACAATTTTACCGTTCTTGCCTCCTATGGCCACGTGCGCGATTTGCCCGAGAAAAACGGCTCCGTCGATCCGGATAATGACTTTGCCATGTCTTGGGAAGAACAGGGAGCTGCCAGCAAGCGGCTCAACGAGATTGCCAAGGCGGTAAAATCAGCCGACCGCTTGGTTCTGGCAACCGACCCGGATCGCGAAGGCGAAGCCATCAGCTGGCACGTGCTTGAAGTGTTACGTAAGAAAAAGGTGCTCGACGGCGTCGATGTGTGCCGCGTTGTGTTCAACGCCATCACGCGCAATGCCGTTCTGGAGGCCATGCAAAACCCGCGCGAGATTGATGCGCGTCTGGTTGATGCCTATCTCGCTCGCCGCGCGCTGGATTATCTGGTTGGGTTCAACCTCTCGCCCGTTTTGTGGCGCAAGCTGCCCGGCTCGCGCTCGGCCGGGCGGGTGCAATCGGTTGCGCTGCGGTTGATTTGCGAGCGCGAAATCGAAATAGAGAAATTCGTTGCGCGCGAATATTGGACGCTCGACACAGATTTTCTGACACCGGAAAACAAGAAACTGCCGACGCGCCTGTCAGTACTCGACGGCGAGAAACTCGACAAGTTTTCATTGGCAAACGAAGCTGACGCCAAACGCGCCGAAGCAGCCATAAGCGCTGCGACCTTCAGCGTTGAAAATGTCGAAAGCAAACCCGGCCAGCGCAACCCCTCGCCGCCCTTTACAACCTCAACGCTGCAGCAGGAAGCCTCACGCAAGCTGGGCTATTCGGCAAGCCGCACCATGCAAATCGCCCAGCGCCTCTATGAAGGCGTGGAGATTGACGGCGACGTGACCGGCCTCATCACCTATATGCGAACCGACGGCATCGATATTGCGCCCGAAGCGGTAACTGAGATTCGTGACACGATTTCTTCTGATTTCGGCGGTGACTACCTGCCCGATGCGCCGCGTCGCTACACCAAAAAGGCGGCCAACGCGCAAGAAGCCCACGAAGCCATTCGCCCGACCAGCGTGCAGCGCCTACCGGCAGATGTCGCGCGCCTTGTCGGTGCCGATGAGTTGAAGCTTTACGACCTTATCTGGAAGCGCACCATGGCCTCGCAAATGGAAAGCGCGCGCGTGCAGCGCACGACCATCACCATTACGAGTGCCGACAGGCAAACGGGTCTGCGCGGGTCGGGCACCGTGATTACATTTCCGGGCTTTTTGAAACTTTACGAAGAAGGCAAGGACGACACGCCGGATGAAAAAGACGGCCCCACCCTGCCCGCGGTGAATACCGGTGACGCGTTGAGCGTTGAGAAAATTGCCCCCGAACAGCATTTTACCGAGCCGCCGCCGCGCTATAGCGAGGCCACGCTTGTCAAACGCATGGAAGAGCTGGGTATTGGTCGACCCTCCACCTATGCCAGCGTTTTGTCGGTATTGCGCGAGCGCGATTATGTGGTGATGGATCGCAACCGCTTCATTCCGCAAGACAAAGGGCGTCTGGTTGTGGCGTTTTTGGAAAATTTCTTCGAGCGCTATGTCGAATATGACTTCACGGCCGGCCTGGAAGCCAACCTCGATCAGGTGTCCAATGGCAGCCTGAGTTATAAAGAGGTACTGGCGCAGTTCTGGCGCGATTTCCATCAAACGGTCGAACAGACAATGGAAATTCGCAACACGCAAATATTGGACACAATGAACGAGGTTCTGGGCGCCCATATTTTCCGCGACACAGGCCAAGGCGACCCGCGCCAATGCCCGAAATGCGAAGAAGGGCAATTAAGCCTCAAAACCGGTCGATATGGCGCGTTTGTCGGCTGCACGCGCTATCCGGAATGTCGCTTCACGCGCCCCTTTGCCGGCGAACAGGCCGAGCAGGGCGACATTGAACGCATATTGGGTCAAGACCCCGAAACGGCTCTCGATGTGCATGTCAAAGACGGACGCTTCGGCCCCTATATTCAGTTGGGCGAGGCCGCAGAAAAAGGCGAAAAACCAAAGCGGGCGGGAATTCCGAAGGGCAAAACGCCAGCAGAAATGACCCTCGACTATGCGCTGAAACTGCTGTCCCTGCCGCGTAAAATCGGCACGCATCCCGAAACAGGCGACGAAATTACCGCCGATATCGGGCGTTACGGCCCTTATGTCAAAGCTGGCAAATTGTCAGCCTCGCTAGAAACACCCGACGAAGTGTTTGATATCGGGCTGAACCGCGCGGTGACGGTGATCGCCGAACGCAAGGCCAAAGGCCCGCGGCGCGCCCAAGGCGGCGCCGTGCTGAAAGAACTGGGTGAACACCCCGATGACGGCAAGCCGATACGCGTCATGGATGGCCGCTTCGGGCCTTATGTGAAATACGACAAGGTCAACGCCACAATTCCCAAGGATGAAGTCCCCGACTCGCTTACACTGGAACGGGGCCTGGAGCTTATCGCCGAACGCATTGCGAAAGGTCCGGCCAAAAAACGCCGGAAAGCCGGCTGAGCAATAGCCGACGGAGACAATGTGGCAGAGCTGCCCTCGCGTGACGACATTTTGAAATTTGTTGCCGAACACTCCGGCAAGGTGGGCAAGCGCGAAATTTCCCGCGCTTTCCGGCTGAACGGCAGTGACCGCATCGCGCTGAAACGATTATTGCGCGAAATGGCCGCCGAAGGGCTATTGGAGGGCGCACGCAAATCCGGCATGCGGGTGCAGGGCGACCTCCCAAATGTCTGCGTCATTCGCGTCACGGGGCGCGATCAGGAAAATCATCTTATGGCGCGCGCCTTGCGCGACGGCAATGTGATGGACGCACCCGACGCACCGCTCATTACCATTATTGAACCGGGCGGGCGTGGACGGGTGAACCGATCGGCCCAGCTTGTGTCGCCGGGCGATACCGCGCTGGGACGCCTGACAAAGCTCGATAAAAACCGATACGAGGCGCGCATCATTCGCAAATTGGGCGGCGCGCAGGGGCAAGTTATCGGCGTGATACGCCACCGTCCCGACGGCGCATGGGTCGTTCCGGTCAACCGTCAAGAGCGGCGCGACTATCGCGCCCGCGAAGGCGCCGACGGGCTTGCAGAAGACACGCTGGTCAAAGCGGAAAAAACCTCTGCCACGCGCAACGGCACCGGCGCCGTGAAAATTACCGAGACCTTTGGCTCGGCTGCCAGCCCGCACGCGTTTTCGTTGATCGCGATTGCCGAACAAAACCTGCCGATTGATTTCCCCGACGAAGCCATGGCGCAAGCCGACACTGCCCATCCGGAGGCTATCGACCGATCGGCGCGCACTGATTTGCGCGACATTCCTTTTGTGACGATCGATCCGGCCGATGCGCGCGACCATGATGATGCGGTTTACGCCGAACCCGACACCGACCCCGACAATCAGGGCGGCTACATTGTCTGGGTCGCCATTGCCGATGTCGCCGCTTATGTGACGCCCGACACGCCGATGGACAAAGAAGCGCGAAAGCGCGGCAATTCGGTTTACATGCCCGACCGCGTTGTACCGATGCTGCCCGAGCGTTTGTCGAATGATTTGTGTTCGTTACGCGAAGGCGAAGACCGCCCCTGCATGGCGGTGTGTATGCGCTTTGACGCGCAGGGCAAAAAGCGCGGTCACAAATTTGTGCGCGCCATGATGCGCTCGACCGCCAAGCTGAGTTATCAACAAGCCCAAGGCATATTCGACACCAACCCGGCCGGTGTCTCGGGCGAGGCTCCGGAACGAAACGGTCTGGAAAATATACTGGGGTCTTTGTGGCAGGCTTATCAGCTCATGGCGCAAGCGCGCGAGGCCCGCGCACCGCTCATTATCGACAAGCCCGAGCGGCGCATTGAAATGAACGATAAAGGGGCGATTACGCGCATTTATATTCCGCCCCGGCTTGAAGCGCACCGCCTGATTGAAGAAATGATGATTGCGGCAAATGTGTGCGCGGCGGAAACGCTTGAGCAGCGTCAGGTGCCGCTACTCTTCCGCGTGCATGATGCACCGCCGCCCGAGCGGTTGCACGCGCTGGCCGATTTTATTCAACCGCTGGGTGTGCGTCTGGATCTGGGCCAGCCCGTCGTGCCGCTGTTGTTTAACCGCATTATGGTCAAAGCGCGCGAGGGCGCGCATTATCCAACGATTTGCGAAGCCGTATTACGCACGCAGTCGCAAGCCGTCTACACCCCCGAAAATATCGGGCATTTCGGGCTGAACTTGGGTAGATACGCACATTTCACATCCCCCATAAGACGCTATGCCGACCTGATTGTGCATCGCGCGCTTATCCGTGCGCTAAAACTGGGCAATGACGGGCTGACCGATGGCGAAGTTGAAGAACTGCCCGCCATTGCCGAAGCTGTTTCCGCCACCGAACGCCGCGCCATGATTGCCGAGCGCACGGCAGCGGATCGCTATCTTTCGGCCTTTATGTCTGACCAGATCGGCGATTGTTTTAAGGGGCAAATATCGGGTGTTTCGCGCGCGGGGCTTTTCGTCAAGCTGGATGATACCGGCGCTGACGGGCTGGTGCCGATATCGCGGCTGGGGGCCGAGCGCTTTTTCGTTGACGATGACAAGCTGAGTTTGGTGGGCGGCACGAGCGGAACGGTGTTCCGCATCGGGCAACCGGTCGAGATACGCCTGATGGAAGCCACGCCGTTGCAAGGTGGGCTGTTGTTTTCTCTGGAGGACTATGCCAGTTTCCCAAACATGAAAGGACGCAAGGTTCGCCGTGGCCCCGCCACATCGAGGCGCGCGCCGTCACGCAAAAGTCGGCAGATAACCCGCAAAACGAGCCGAAAATAGGGCAGGAGAACATAATAATGACCCAGCCAGCCACCGCCCTTGCCGCCACGCGCAGCAAACGCCAAGCCATGTGGCGCGGACTTCTCGGCCGATGCCCGGCCTGCAATGAGGGGCGCGTATTTGCACGCTATTTGAAAGTAGCCGATCAATGCGAGACCTGCGGCTTGGAACTCAGCGGCCATCAGGCCGACGACGCACCGCCCTATTTCACAATTTTCATTGTCGGGCACATCATCATTCCGGTCGCGCTGATTGTTGAACGCGCCTACCAACCACCCTTATTCGTGCATGCGGGAATTTTTTGCGTATTGTCGGTGATTGTCACGCTAATATCACTGCCCATGGTCAAAGGGGCCGTGGTCGGGTTGCAATGGGCCTTGCGTATGCACGGGTTTTCCGAAACGGATCCGGTACATGTTGAGACACGGGAGCGGTAATCATGCGTGAGAAAGTAAAACCCAAATCCCATACACCGGGCCAGCCGGGGGAATATGCCGAAGCGGGCGCAAAGGCCGTGCGGCCCCGCGATGCCGCGACGCTGATTATTGTGCGCCAGCTCAAAACGCCGAAAATTCTGTTGGGCAAGCGCGCTGCCAGCCACAAATTTATGCCGAACAAGTTTGTTTTCCCCGGCGGACGCCGCGATGCGGCAGATGCGCGTGTGACGTGTGCGAGTGATTTGCGCCCCGACGTGCTGAAGCGCTTGCGGAAAGAAACCCGCGCCAATGTAACCGATAACAGCCTGCGCGGGCTGGCACTTGCCGCCATTCGTGAAGCTTTTGAGGAAACCGGACTTATTTTGGGTGAAACCACCGTCACGCCCCCCACCAGCCGCCATCGGGAATGGAGCGCGTATTTCGGCCATGGCGTTGCGCCGCCGCTGGCGCATATGGATTTTATCGCGCGCGCGGTGACGCCGACCTATCGCACGCGCCGCTTCGACACAAGATTTTTCATGATGTATGACACCCATATTCACACCGATCCCGAAGACACACGCGGGGCGTCGGGCGAATTGCTGGATTTGCACTGGCTGACCATCGCCCAAGCGCGCAAGCTGGATTTGCCTGCCATCACGCGTCAGGTTTTGGACATTGTCGAACAACGCATGCAATTACCTTTTGAAAAGCGTTTTGCTGCCCCCGCGCCTTACATTAAATTTGAGCGCGGCAAGCCCGTGATTTCCCAGCTTTAAGCCAATTTGGGCTGGTATATATGGGTTGACATATCGGCGAAAACCCCTATTTTCGCCGACACAGCGGCAAAGCCGCACGCGTTTTTGAACTCATGTTTTTGGGATAAGCATTATGGCGAAACCGACAACTGTTAAAATTAAACTGGAAAGCACGGCCGGCACGGGCTTTTATTATGTTGCGAAGAAAAACGCGCGGACGATGACCGAAAAAATGGTCGTTAAAAAATACGATCCGGTGGTACGCAAGCACGTCGAGTTCAAGGAAAACAAAATCAAATAGGCTTTGGCTCTTTGATTGGGTAAAGGCGCTGTCTAACAGCTCCTTTTTCATTGCCTACGCGGTCGAAAACGCTAGGTTCTAGCTTATGAACAGCGAACAGGCAGAGATTCTCGCCCTCAAGGCTTTGGCCTTTCTAGCCGCCGACACCGAACTTATGGACAGGTTTGCCTTGCTTTCGGGCATGGCGCCAAATGACATTGTGGCGCGTGCCGGAGACGGGGAAGTGCTGGCGGGCGTCATGGATTTTCTGTTATCCGACGAAGCAGTGCTGACGGATTTTTGTGCCGCCCATGACATTGACCCCGAACACCCGGCGCGTGCGCGCCAAAACCTGCCCGGTGGCGCTCTGCCCCATTGGACATAAACTGGAAAAGTGAGTTTACGCATGACACCTCCTGCCCCCGAAATTCTCGTCCAGCTTGAAACGCTCGATCTCGACGCATCCAGGCCGCTAATCATCAGCGATGCCGACGAGGTTTTGCTGCGCTTCATGGCGCAGTTGGAGCATTTTTTGGAAAAACGCGGGCTGTGGATTGATCTGGGCAATTTCGCCATTAACGGCAATATCAAGTCGCTGGAAACCAATGAGCCGGTCGAGTTTCCAGACCTGATTGATACATTTTTTGACGCCGAAACCCGCGATATTCAACCCACGGAAGGCGCGGCGCAATCGCTGGAGACCTTGGCGGCGCGCGCGCAAATTATTGTGCTGACGAATTTGCCGGCCAAAAACAAGCAAGAACGCATTGATAATCTGAACGCCCATGGCATGGATTATCCGGTCATTGTCGGCTCGGGAGCCAAAGGGCCAGC
Source organism: uncultured Rhodobiaceae bacterium (assembly GCA_913051715.1). GTDB lineage: Bacteria > Pseudomonadota > Alphaproteobacteria > RS24 > RS24 > UBA7378. The sequence continues at coordinate 3,481 of CAJXCG010000054.1, read as the reverse complement.
AGTCGCTTGGTTGAGTGCGCGCATTTCGGCCCCTGTTTTCTTTCTTGACGATATTCCCCATAATGTCGACAGCGTTGCCGAACACGCGCCGGAGGTTCACCGTATTCACTTCGTGGCCGACCCACGGCTGGCGAAACTTATTGGGCCTGCCAAAGGTGCAACAACGCGGATTGATGTCTGGAACGAGGCTTATGACTGGATCAGCCGGGAGCTCACCCAAGCCGGATACTGAACGCGCCGCCGCCGCGCATAGTGTGTGCCGCGACTGTGGCACGCGCAGCGAGGTTTTGACCGACAGCCGACGCTGCCGCGTGTGCAAATCGCCACGACTTATCATACATGACGAACTTTTCCAGCTTGGCGTGGCGCATATAGATTGCGATGCGTTTTATGCCGCCATCGAAAAGCGAGACAATCCCGACTTGCAGGATAAACCCGTTATTATTGGCGGGGGCCGACGCGGGGTTGTTTCCACGTGCTGTTATATTGCGCGCATTAAGGGCGTGCATTCGGCCATGCCCATGTTTCAGGCCAAAAAGCTGTGCCCGGAGGCCGTCATTGTGCGCCCCGATATGGAGAAATATCAAAAGGTCGGCTATCAGATACGCGATATGATGCGCGCCTACACACCCCTCGTTGAGCCGCTTTCCATCGACGAAGCGTTTTTGGATTTGCGCGGCACTGAGCGTCTGCACGGCGGCCCCCCGGCGCAATCGCTCGTAGAGTTGGTTAAGCGCATCGAAAAAGACATCGGCATTACCGTGTCGGTCGGCCTCAGCCATAATAAATTTCTTGCCAAACTTGCCTCCGACCTCGACAAACCGCGCGGCTTCTCGGTCATTGGCGAGGCCGAAACAGTGTCGTTTTTAGCCGACTTGCCGGTCGGCGCGATTTATGGCATTGGCAAATCAATGCAGAAAAAGCTGGCACGCGACGGCATACGCAGCATCGGGCAGCTTCAAAAAATCGACGAGCGCGATCTGGTGGCACGCTATGACAGCATTGGTCTGCGACTGGCGCGGTTGTCGCGCGGGCAAGACAAGCGCAAAATCGTGCCGCAATCCGTCGCCAAAAGCATTTCCAGCGAAACGACATTCAACGAAGATCTCGATACATTGGCGGCACTGGAAAAACACCTCTGGGCATTGAGCGAGCGCACGGCAGACCGCTGCAAGCGCAAAAATATGGCGGGTACAACGATTATTCTTAAAGTTAAAACCTCAAATTTTACGACGCTCACACGCAATCGGGCACTCGCCGACCCGACCCAGCTTGCCGACACAATTTTTTCCGTCGGCAAAATATTGCTTGCCCAACTCCTGAGCGATAAGCCGGGTACAAAATATCGGCTGATTGGCATTGGCGTATCGGGGCTGGTGGATGGTGCCCATGCCGACCCGCCCGACCTCGCCGACCCCGACAAAACACGGCGCAAAGCGGCTGAAAAAGCCATGGATGACTTGCGCGATAAATTCGGCCGCAGCGCGATAAAAAAGGGCCGCAGCCTGTAAGCAACTCGGTCGTGATAAAACAAGAAAACCACTGGAAGCGCCAAGGACTGGCTCTAAATCATACCCAGAAGGCATGTGAATATGACAATAGAACGCAAATTAGAAGATCTCGGCCTGGTTCTGCCCGACGCCAAGCCACCTCTGGGGGCTTATGTGCCTTATCTGGTTCGCGACGGGCTGGTTTTCATCTCGGGTCAGGGCCCGGTGCTAGCCGGCGGCGGGGCGATTTGCGGCAGGCTGGGCGATGGGCTGGACATTGAAGACGGCGCGCGCGCGGCACAAATTTCGGCGCTGAATATTTTGGCGCAAATTCGCGCGGCTGTTTCCGGCGACTGGCAGAAGCTCACACGCATTATTCGCCTGTGCGGTTATGTCAACGCCGCGCCCGATTTCACCCATCATCCGGCGGTGGTGAACGGGGCGTCCGAGCTGTTTGTCGATCTGTTTGGTGAACGCGGTCGCCATACGCGCGCCGCTGTCGGGGTGGCAAGCCTGCCGATGGACTGGGCGGTCGAGATCGACGCCATTGTCGAGATCAGTTGATGGGAGACCTTAATGGGAGATATTGACGCCCCCGTCATCCGCGTGGTTTCGCGCCTTGCCGATTATGATGCAAACCAGTGGGACGCCTGCGCGCATGGGGCAGACAGCGTCTATAATCCGTTTCTCTCGCACGCGTTTTTAACCGCGCTGGAAGAAAGCGGTTCGGCATGCGCCGATACTGGCTGGCTGCCGCAACATTTGGTGGTCGAAACCCCGGCGGGCGACAGCTTGGGCGCCATGCCGCTTTATTTGAAAAGCCACAGCCAGGGCGAATATATTTTCGATTATGGCTGGGCAGATGCGTTTCACCGGGCGGGCGGGCGGTACTATCCGAAATTGCTGAGTGCCGTGCCGTTTACGCCTGCCACGGGTCCGCGTTTGCTTATTCGTGACCCGGCGCGCGCTGATGCCATTACCCGCGCGCTGATCAGCGGTGCGCTGACCCTGTCGGAGCGGCTGGAAGCCTCGTCATTACACATCAATTTTCTACCCGAGACGCAATGGTCGGCATTGGGCGATTTGGGGTTTTTGCGCCGCACCGATCAGCAATTTCACTGGGTGAATGACGGTTATGAAAGCTTCGAGGCGTTTCTCACCGCGCTCGCCTCGCGCAAGCGCAAGAATTTGAAAAAAGAACGCGCGCGCGCCGTCGAGAACGGCATCGAGATCGAACAAATTACCGGAGCTGATTTGACCGCCGCGCATTGGGATACGTTTTTTGAGTTTTACATCGACACGGGCAACCGCAAATGGGGCACGCCCTATCTGACACGCGCGTTTTTTCACCAGATCAACGCCACCATGCCCGACGATATTCTGCTCATTATGGCAAAGCGTGAGGGCCGTTATATCGCCGGCGCGTTGAATTTCATCGGTGGCGACACTTTGTTTGGGCGTAATTGGGGATGCCTTGAAGACCACCCGTTTCTGCATTTTGAGGTCTGCTATTATCAGGCGATTGATTTTGCCATCAAGCGCGGGTTGGCGCGCGTCGAGGCGGGGGCCCAAGGCGCGCACAAACTGGCGCGCGGCTACGCACCTCAACGCACACATTCGGCGCATCATATCGCGCATGAGGGCTTGCGCGATGCCGTCGCCGACTACCTTGAAAGTGAGCGCCAATATGTGGACAATGACATTTCGGCACTCAACCGCCATACGCCGTTCAAAAAAACCGACACCGAAGCAGACTGAGATCTTCCATGCAGCTTACCGATGCCTATGACCCGCAGAATATTTTTGCCAAAATACTGCGCGATGAAATGCCCTCAATACGCGTCTTTGAAGACGAAATGACCGTGGCTTTTATGGATATCATGCCGCAAGCCCCGGGCCATGTGCTGATTATTCCGCGCGCCGCGGCCACCAATGTTCTCACACTCCAAGCCGATGATGCGCGCGCCGTCATGACAACCACGCATCTTCTC
>CAJXCG010000053.1 GCA_913051715.1 uncultured Rhodobiaceae bacterium | reverse complement strand
TGGTCGACGGGGGATTTGTTTCGGCAGAAACCCGCGGCAATATCGATCAGTTGCGCTTGTTCTTCGCTCAAGCCGATGGCAGGCGCCTGGGCTGCATTTACAAATGTCGACATAATCGCCCTCCGGTTTTAGCCCTTGGGCAAGCCCAAAACATGCTCGCCGATAATGTTGCGCTGAATTTGCGACGTACCGCCGCCGATCGTGGCCGAAAAGCTGTTCAGATAGCCGCGCTGCCAAATCCCGTTATCATGCGCTGACGGGTCGTCGACATAATACGCCCCGCGCGTGCCCTGCAAGGAAATCGCAAAGGCGTTGAGGCGTTGGTAAAAATCAGTGCTCGATAATTTGCTGCCCAGCGCCAACGACATTGGATAGTCTTGCGACAGCGGTTGAATTTTATCGCGTCGGCTGTTGAGCCCCAAGGCGCGCGCCTCGCTCATCAATTTGACCAGTTCTTCGCGCAAAGCCGGATCTTCAATGGCGGGGCGGCCGTTAACCTGTGCCGACTTGGCAAGGTCGATAATATCGGCCGGATTGGTCAACATCATCACATGCCCCCCGGCTTGGCCGGAGCGCGCGCCGCGCTCATATTCCAGCGTTTCCATGGCGATGATCCAGCCCTCGCCCTCTTGCCCCATCAGGCTCGATGCAGGGATGCGCGCATCGGTGAAAAATGTCTGGGTAAAGCCATATTCGCCGGTCAGTTTGCGAATGGGCACGGTTTCGACGCCGGGCGCTTTCATCGGCGCAAGGAAAAAGCTCAAGCCCTTATATTTGGTTTCCGCGTCCGGATTGGTGCGCGCCAGCAAAATCATATAATCGGCGTAATTGCCTTGCGTCGTCCAGATTTTCGACCCGTTAATCACATACTCATCGCCGTCACGCACGGCGCGCGTTTGTGCATTGCCGAGGTCTGAGCCGTGGTCAGGCTCGGAAAAACCCTGACACCATATGCTCTCGGCCGACAAAATGCCTTTGATATATTTCTGCTTTTCTTCATGCGTGCCGCGATCCAACAAAAGCGGGCCGGTCCAATTAAGGCCGATGGCGTTTAACATGATCGGCGTCTTCGCCGCTGCCATCACCTTGGTCGCGGCATCCTGAAACGCGCGGTCAAGCCCGCCGCCGCCATATTCCTTCGGCCAGTGCGCGCCCAGATAGCCGGCTTCGTAAACTTTGTTTTGCCACTCGCGCAGAAAATTGAACTGTGTATCCGTGCCGACTTCCATAAAGGTAAGCGGCAGCATGAAGTCCACCTCGCGCGGCGTATTTTCAGAAAACCAAGCTTCGGCCTGCTCGCGAAACTCTTTGAGTTCGTTTTGATCAACCGTACTCATATTCAATGGCCCCTCTCCGATATAAATTTATTCTAGATTAGGGTCACTCAGGCAGGTAGGCAAATTTTTTTCCGTGTCAAAACATCGCAAGCGGGTGCGCCGCGAGGCGGACGTTTAGCGCGCGCGGCCGCTGATTTTTTCAAATGTGCGTAACCCCCCAGTCCCAGCAAACCCATCAGCACGGTAATCAGTTCCTCCATGTGAATGGCGGGCGGGGCCTCAATGGCGGGGCTGTAAACAGCGATAATCCAAGTCAGTATGTCGCGCATCACGAACGAATAGGCCAGCGCAAACCCACAAACCCAGCCAATAAACGGACGCCAACCGGAAATGAAAACCGATCTGTGCGCGGCCTCGATTTTGTTGATCTCGGCCTGCACCAGCGCGGGCCGTTGGGCCACGCGCGCCAACACCGCAGTTTTGCTCAGGCGTTCCTTGTCGGAGGTAAACAGCCCGTCAAGCACGCGCCCCACGGCTTCGATGGGTTCGGTCGCGGTGGTCTTTGTAAAAAATGACAACATCGGTTGCTGCTCCGTTTTCCCCAAGTGTATCAGGGAAAACAAAAGCGCGGGTTTGTTGCCGATACGCCTTCTACACCAGCGGTCTAGCGCTGCACGATATTTCGCGCTTCTTTGGCAAATTTTTCGGCTTCGTCTTCCTTGCCGGCAACCAGCAATGCCAGATCGATCGGCACTTTCACGCCGGCCTGACATTTCGGGCGCGCCGACATGGCCGTGCTCCAGCGGCTCAAATGCTCCAGATCGTGACTTTCGACCCCCGACCATTTGGCTGTGCGCGTCCAGCACCAATTTGCGATATCAGCGATTGAAAAATCATCGGCGAGCCATTCGTGGTCTGCCAGATGCGTGTCCATCACCTCGAACAAGCGGCGCACCTCGTTTTGATAGCGGTCAATGGCCGGTTGAATTTTTTCCGGGAAATAGCGGAAAAACACATTGGCCTGCCCCATCATCGGGCCGATACCGCCCATTTGAAACATCAGCCAGCTCAAAACGCGCGCGCGCGCTTTGGCCTCGCTCGGCAACAACTTACCGGTCTTTTCAGCCAGATGGATCATAATGGCACCGCTCTCGAAAATCGGCAGCGCGTCAAAATCATGGTCGACGATTGCGGGAATACGCCCGTTCGGGTTGATCGCCAAAAACTCCGGCGTCTTTTGGTCACCCTTCTGCAAATCAACAGTGTGCACGTTATAGGGGAGTTCCAACTCCTCCAGCGTAACGGATGCTTTATAGCCGTTTGGCGTGGGAGATGTGTAAAGGTCAATCATGGTGCCCTCCAAAACTTGAATTAGGCGTTAGCCTAACCAGTCATGCGAGCAACCACAATCGCTAAAATGGAACCCCGTTGCAGCTTCGATTGTTGGTTCAGTCGAACGCTTCGTCCCACGTGCCGTCGGTTGCCGCCTTGGTGTATTCGGTGGCGCGGCCTTCGAAAAAGTTCATGTGCTCAATGCCGTTCAGCATTTCATCCATCCACGGCAGCGGGTTTTTATCGATATCGTAAATCGGGTTCAGCCCCAGCTGTGTCAGGCGGCGATTGCCGATGAACCGGATATATTGTTTGACTTCCTCTGGTTCTAGGCCTTCGACCCCGCCCATTTCAAAAGCCAGATCGATAAACGCATCTTCATGCGTTACCACCTTATCGCAGGCGCGATAGAGGTCTTGCTGCATCTGTTCGTTCCAGATTTCGGGGTTTTCTTCAATGAATGTGCGGAACAACTGCACGGTCGAATTGGTGTGCAGCGTTTCATCGCGCGCCGACCAGGTTACGATTTGGCCCATGCCCTTCATTTTGTTGAAGCGCGGGAAATTCATCAAAATCGCAAAGCTGGCAAATAATTGCAGCCCCTCGGTAAAGCCGCCAAACACAGCCAAGGTTTTGGCAATATCGGCTTTGGTTTCGACGCCCCATTCCTGCATATAGTCGTATTTATCCTTCATTTCGCCGTATTTCATGAAGGCTTCATATTCAACTTCGGGCATGCCGATTGTATCCAAAAGATGCGAATAGGCGGCAATGTGAATGGTTTCCATATTCGAGAACGCGGCCAGCATCATCTGAATTTCGGTCGGCTTAAACACCTGACTGTAATGCTTCATATAGCAATTATTTACTTCGACATCGGCTTGAACAAAGAACCGGAAAATCTGCGTCAGCAAATTGCGCTCGGCACCGGTCAGCTTTTTGTGCCAGTCTTTAACGTCTTCGGCCAGCGGCACCTCTTCGGGCAACCAGTGAATACGCTGCTGGGTGAGCCATGCATCATAGGCCCACGGGTAACGAAACGGCTTATAGACAATACGCTCTTCAAGAAGGGACATGCTTTTCTCTTTCTCTCAACAGGCGCGATGGGCACGCAAAATTAAACTCAAATCTTTCACAAAGCCAAGCTTACTGGCAGGAAAGACATTCTTCGTAATCGGACACAGTGCCCGAGGGTGCCGCGACGGGCGCGTCAGTGTCTTCTTTCTCCGCCCGTTGGATGGACAAAGAGCGGCAGTAATAAAGGCTTTTGACGCCTTTTTTCCAGGCCTGATAATGGATTTGGTGCAAATCGCGCTTGTGAATATTGGCAGGCAAAAACACATTTAACGACTGCGCCTGATCGATGAGGTCAGAGCGGTCGCCCGCCAGATCTATCAGCCAGCGCTGGTCAATCTCAAACGCGGTTTTGAACACGGCCTTTTCGTCTTCATTGAGGAAATCCAAATGTTGCACCGATCCGCCCGAGGTAACGATGGACGACCAGACATCATCTGTGTTCTGACCTTTTTCGCTCAGCAATTTGTTCAAATGGCGGTTGCGGACATTGAACGAGCCTGACAGTGTTTTATGGGTAAAGCTGTTTCCGGCAATCGGCTCAATGCCCGGGCTTGTGCCGCCGCAAATGATTGAGATCGAGGCTGTCGGCGCAATCGCTGTTTTATTGGAAAAACGCTCATTGGCACCACATTCGGCAGCATCGAGGCACGGGCCGCGCTCATGCGCGAGCTCTTTGGAGGCCGTATCGACATGTTCTTTAATATGCGTGAAAATGCGCTTGTTCCAGACCTTCGCCATCACCGATTCCCACGGGATCATATTGGCCTGCAAAAAGGAATGAAAACCCATAACCCCCAGCCCCACACTGCGTTCGCGCTGGGCGGAATATTTGGCTTTTGCCATTTCATCAGGCGCGCGCTGGATGAAATCTTCCAGCACATTATCCAAGAAACGCATAACGTCGTTGATAAAGTTTTCGTCTTTGCTCCACTCGGCAAACTTTTCGGCATTGAGCGATGACAGGCAGCATACAGCCGTGCGCTGCTGGCCGAGATGATCTTCACCCGTCGGCAAGGTAATTTCCGAGCACAGATTGGAGGTTTTGATCTCCAGATTGAGCAGTTTTTGGTGCTCGGGACGCAGATTATTCACCGTGTCCTTGAACACCATATAAGGCTCGCCCGTCTCGATACGCGCGGTCAGCATACGGATCCAAAGATCGCGCGCTTGCAGCGTCGCCTGCACCGAACCGTCGCGCGGGCTACGCAGTGCCCATTCTTCGTCGCGCTCAACCGCCCGCATAAATGCGTCTGAAATCAGCACACCATGATGCAAATTCAGCGCCTTGCGATTCGGGTCGCCCCCCGTGGGGCGGCGAATTTCGACAAATTCTTCAATTTCGGGGTGGTCGATCGGCAGATAAACGGCCGCGGAACCGCGCCGCAGCGAACCTTGCGAGATCGCCAGCGTCAGGCTGTCCATGACACGGATGAACGGCACGATGCCGGAGGTTTTGCCGTTTTGACCGACGCGCTCGCCGATCGAGCGCAAATTGCCCCAATAGCTGCCAATACCGCCGCCGCGCGCTGCCAACCAGACATTTTCATTCCACAAATTGACAATATCGCCGAGGCTGTCATTTGCCTCGTTCAAAAAACACGAAATCGGCAGACCGCGATCCGTGCCGCCATTGGACAAAACCGGCGTGGCGGGCATGAACCACAATTTGGAAATATAGTCGTATAGGCGCTGGGCGTGGTCTTCATCATCGCCGTAATAAGAAGCAACGCGCGCGAACAAATCCTGGAAAGTTTCCCCCGGCATCAAATAGCGGTCGGTCAGCGTGGCTTTGCCAAATTCGGTGAGCAGCGCATCGCGCGAGGGATCGGTTTTAACGCGTGGCCGCGCGACAAACTGAACCCCTTGGTCCTGCCTGTCGAAATCCATGCGCGGCTCTTTTTCAGCCGGATCACCTGCTGCTTTGCGGGTTGCGCGTTCATCCGCGGGGAAAGTGTTCAGCAATTCCTGCATTTCCTTCTCCGTTACACCCGATTGCCCCGTTTTACGCAGCGTATCTCTAAACATTGCTTGTCCCCCGACAGTTCAGCCCTTCAAAGTCTGTCCTAAAGCCCGTAATTCTGCGGTATTAGCCGCTTGGGAATAGCTGTCGGGAGACGCAGAACCGCGCCATTGCTCGTTCGAGCCTACCACGACCAGATAACTGCTTTAGGAGCCTTTTGATCCGTGCCCCCGAAAAGGTTGGGGGGTAAATCTCAAGGCCCAGACACTACATATAGTGTCCAAAGCCCCATAAATCGTCAACAGATAGTTGCAGTTTTTTTAAACTATTTATGCGGGGTAGAAAACCAGCATATTTTTCAACGTGTTAACTGAGATGCAACCCAGCCGCGCGCTTTCATTATTTTGCAAAATTCCCCACCGACTTATCCACAAGTCACAGATTTGGGCAAATCAGTGATTTGTGCCGGCTTATTTGGCGCGCAGAAAGCGCAAAATAACCCATATACAACTCACCACATGACCGAGGAAAAAAATCGGCGCGCTCCACGCCAACGCCACCCGCCAGTCGGTTTCGGAGTAAAATATGACCACGCTCATGCACACCGCGCCGACCATAACATCAGCCAGCGTCACCAACCCCCATGGTTCGGCCAGCACGCGGTCAAACCCCTGCCAGCCAATCGCCGTGTAGGCCAACACACACAAGCCGATAAAGGCCAGCGCCACAAAGCCCACAACCGCACGCGTTATTTGCGTCATCACATATCCTCCTTAAAAAAAACCCGCGAGGAGCATGTTTGCGCCTAAATCACGCTGTCCCCCCGCGGGCTCAAAAACATATATTTCTGTTACGCCGATCGGCGCCGTTTGGTTTTCTGACTAGAGAACCTCAAACAGACCCGCAGCGCCCATGCCGCCGCCAATGCACATGGTCACGACGACATTTTTCGCGCCGCGACGCTTGCCTTCCATCAGCGCGTGGCCGACCAGACGTGCGCCGGTCATGCCATAGGGGTGGCCGATGGCAATGGAGCCGCCATTAACATTGTATTTTTCATTGTCGATACCCAAACGGTCACGGCAATATAGCGCTTGGCTGGCAAACGCCTCGTTCAGCTCCCACAGATCAATGTCATCGACGCTGAGGCCATGGCGCTCCAACAGGCGCGGCACGGCAAACACAGGCCCGATGCCCATTTCATCCGGCTCGCAACCCGCAACCGTAAAGCCGCGAAACGCACCCAGCGGCTCAAGGCCACGACGCTCGGCTTCCTTGCCTTCCATAACAACCACGGCAGCAGCGCCATCCGACAGCTGCGAAGCGTTGCCCGCGGTTACGAAATTGCCGTCGCCGCGCACCGGTGCCAGCCCGTTCAGGCCTTCCAGCGTGGTTTGCGGACGGTTACATTCGTCACGATCAACGACATAATCGACAATGGTTTCCTCGCCGGTCTCTTTATTGACCTGCTTCATTTTGGTTTCCATCGGCACGATTTCATCGGCGAACAAATTGGCATCTTGCGCGGCGGCCATGCGCTGCTGGCTTTGCAGCGCATATTCGTCCTGCGCTTCGCGCGATACGTCGTAGCGGTCGGCAACAATATCAGCCGTTTCAATCATCGGCATCCACAAAGCCGGATAGGTTTCCATCAGCTTTTCTTCGGTAATATTGTTGTAATTGGCACCCTGCATTTGCACCAGCGAGATGCTTTCCACGCCAGCGCCAACCGCAACCGGCACTTCTTCGTTCAGCACCCGGCCTGCCGCCATGGCGATGGTTTGCAAACCCGACGAGCAGAAGCGGTTGACCGTCACACCCGATGTGGTGACCGGACAGCCCGCCCAGATTGCCGACAGACGCCCGACATTTTGACCGGTCGCACCTTCCGGCGTGCCGCAGCCCATAATCACGTCTTCGACTTCGCCCGGATCAATATTGGCGCGCTCAATGGCGTGTTTGATGGCGTGCCCGCCCATGGCGGCACCGTGGGTCATATTGAACCCGCCGCGACCCGATTTTGCCAATCCGGTGCGCGCACTCGATACGATTACTGCTTCTCGTGACATGTCTTTCTCCTGTCTTGTATAGCTGCCGAGATAATGCGCCAAGACATGGCATATTTCAAACACTGTTTGCGGGTTAACCCAATTTTAAACGGCGCGCGTCCAATCTGGCAGAACCGCGCCAAGAACAAGAAGACAGAAGAAGAAGAATAAGCGGACAGCGCCATGTTGGGCGTCATTTTTAGGCCACATTTTTCAGCCATATTGAACGCTGAAAAATGGAGAAAAACGTGGAAAATAAAATTCGTGATGCTGTGCTTTTGGTCGTTCTGGCGGGTTTGATGGTCTTGCCCAGCCTTTACGCACAGGCTGAAAACCTCGCCAATTTTGTCAAACCCGATGACAATGTTCTCAAACAAAAGCTCTCGCCCCTGCAATATGCCGTCACCCAGCGTGACAAAACCGAACCACCCTATCGCAATCGCTTCTGGAACCTGAAGGAAGACGGCATTTATGTCGATATCGTGTCCGGCGAAGCGCTGTTTTCCTCGCGCGACAAATATGACAGCCGCACGGGTTGGCCGTCCTTTACCCAACCGCTGGTGCCGGAAAATATTGTCGAACGCGCCGACTGGAAACTGGTCTTGCCGCGCACCGAAGTGCGCTCACGCCATGGCGACAGTCATTTGGGCCATGTTTTCGACGACGGGCCAGCCCCGACCGGTTTGCGCTACTGCATAAATTCGGCCGCGCTGGAATTTATTCCCGTCGAAGACATGGCGGCGCGCGGCTATGGCGCGTATCTGCCGGGATTTGCCGCCAGCCCATAGTTCGCGCATTTTGCCGTCGGGACTGTGTCGCAGGACTGTGTCGCAGGACTGTGCCGTCAAAAAGCTTGAGCAAAGACCGATTTTTCGGCATGTTGGCGCATTCCAACCCCGCCAGCGGCTTGTGCCAATATGACCGACCCATCCGATTTTCTCTCCAAACTCGTGCCCGGATATCAAGGCGTCGCCCAGAAATGGGAATGCGATAATATGGGCCATCTCAATGTGTCATATTATTTTGGCCGTTCGTCGGATCAGGCATTTTTCATGCGCCATGCTTTGGGCCTTGATCCGGCAAGTTTGCGCGATGCCGGGCACGGCACGGTGGCGCTGGAAGAACATTGCCGCTTTCACCGCGAGGTACCTTCCGGCGGCATGATGATCGGGCGCAGCGCCGTGATAGAGCCGCGCGCGCGCACCATGGTTGTTTATCAGGAGTTTCGTGACGCGCACGGCGCATTGCAGGCCGCGTTTCGCACGGTTATTGGTTTTTTTGACACAAAAGCGCGCCGCCTCATGGCCTGGCCCGAAGCCACGCGCGAAAAAGCCGCCCGGCTTACCATCGACCTGCCGCCCGAAGCGGCCCCGCTGCGCGTGCCGGCGGGCGGCGTCATCGGGCAAATCAGCCGGGCCTCATCTATTGCAGAAGGGTTTTTCAGAACCGGGGCCACCGGCGTCAATAGCTGGGAATGTGACCAGTTTGGGCATATGAACACTATGTTTTACGTCCGACGCCAAACCGAGGCAGGGCCGCATTTCTGGCAATTACTGGGCCTCGACCAGCCGGGCCTCATCGCATCAGGGCGCGGCTTTGCCGTGAGCGAAATGCGGATGAATTACGTCACCGAGCTTTACGAGGGCGATATGGTCGAGACGCTTTCCGTGCTGCGCGAGGTTAGCGACCGGGGGGCGCGTGTCGAGCATCGGCTGTATAATTTTGCCACGGGTGCGTTGGCCGCGGTTTCTGATACCAGTTTGGTGAGCTTTGATTTGCAAACGCGCAAGGCTGTCGCGTGGCCTGATCATGTGCGCGCCATATTGCAAGCAAAACTGGAGCCCGCATCGCAGGATTGATTAGGCCGACATGCCCGCGCGCGCATATATTTCTGCGCGCACGCGGTCGGGAAATTCCATGGGCAGAAAATGCGTGCTGCCCGCCACGACCTCGATTTTTTTCGCCACGCGCGCCAACCGAAACGACAAAATCGACCGCGTCGTCGACCCGATTTCTGCCACCATCAGCGTAAAAGGCACTTTCAACCTGCGCGCCGGGCCGGTGCTGTTATGGCGTTGGTCGTTAAAATTTGCCGCTTCCCAAGCCGGCGCGCAAGCCAGCGTCACCGTATTCTCGCCCGCGCCGTCCAGCGGGCGCACGCCGCCGCCGACATAAGCCTCGAGAAACCCGTGTTGCCAGGTTTGAAACGCGCCGCGTCCGGTATAAGACTTCACCACCGTGTCGGCATCGGGCCAATCCGCGCGCCGTTTTGCAGCATTTACGGCAAGCGAAAACCCCCCGTGGCTGCGCCGCAAAAGGCGCGCCGCCAAACGCGCGCTGCGCGGCACGATAACCGGATCGGTCAACACCATGCCGGCCACCAGATCGGGGCGTATCGCCGCAGCCATGACCGAGGCGCACCCACCCATCGAGTGCCCGCCCAGCCAGATTTTGTCGCCCGCCTTGTCGCAAAGATGTTCCAGCACGCCGATCAGATCATTGCGATATTGCGCCCAGCCGGGATAGCTGGCCGGATCTGCGGCAAGCGTCGAGAAACCGTGCCCGCGGGCATCGGCGGCATACACGTCGAAATCTCCGGCGAGCGGCGCCAATAACGGGCCGTAGGTTTGGGCATTAAAACCGTTGGCGTGGGCCCAGTGCAGAACCGGCTTGCCTTTTGCCGACCAATGGCACAGCGATATCTCGCCATCGTCGCGTTTAATTTGAAATCGTTGCATGGGTGTTGGTGTCCATTGGGCCTTTTGTTATCGAAATATGTGTATGTGTGGCGAAAAAGCAAGCGCGCACACGCCTATACGCTCACATTGCTCCGATGCACCGCTTGGAGGCAGCTTGTACGCTGACCGCGCAGTCCATTACGCAGCTTTGCAAAACCTGCCGTTTGTGCTAGGCACGCTGCACATTATCACTGACACGTTTACACGCATAACGGGGTCGCAATGCAGATTTACCTTCCCATTGCTGAAATGAGCGCAAATATTTTGACGCTCATCGGCATGGGCGGTCTTGTTGGCTTTATGTCCGGCATGTTCGGCGTTGGAGGCGGGTTTTTAATGACGCCTTTGCTCATTTTTATCGGGATTTCGCCCGCCGTTGCCGTGGCTTCCGAGGCCAATCAAATCGTCGCCTCTTCGGTTTCGGGCGGGCTGGCGCATTGGCGTCGCCGTGCGGTCGATATCCGCATGGGCCTGATTTTGATGTCGGGCGGCGTTGCTGGCTCTTATGCAGGTGTCCAGCTTTTCAAATCACTGCGCGCGCAGGGCCAGGTCGATCTTTTGATCTCGTCGAGCTATGTGGTGTTTTTGAGCGTTATCGGCGCGCTGATGTTGCGCGAAAGCCTACACGCCATACGCGAGACCCGCAAAGGTCGCCCGATCCGCGTGCGGCGTCCCGGCCAGCACAGCTGGATTTTGCGCCTGCCCCTGCGTATGCGCTTTCGCCAATCGGGGCTTTATATAAGCATTATCCCGCCGCTCATGATCGGCTTTCTGGTCGGCATGCTATCGGCGATTATGGGCGTCGGGGGGGGCTTTATCATGGTGCCCGCGATGATTTATCTTTTGCGTATGCCGACAAATGTGGTGATCGGCACATCGTTGTTCCAGATTATTTTCGTCACCAGCGCCGTCACCGTTTTGCACGCGGTGGAAAATCAGACGGTCGATATTGTGCTGGCGGTTTTGCTGATGATCGGCGGCGTGATCGGCGCGCAATTTGGGGCCATTGCCGGTCAACGTTTGCGTGGCGAGGAATTGCGCGCGCTGCTGGCTGTTATTGTGCTGGGCGTGGCTTGCAAGCTGATGCTCGATCTCGTGTTTGAACCTGCCGAATTATTTTCCATCCAGCGCATGGAGGCGGGGCCATGAAAAACATCCTCTCCGGCTGGCTGACGACCTGTTTGATCGCGCTTTGTCTTGGCGGCGCGACGGTGCGAGACGCCAGCGCCAATGCGCTGGTGGCCGATCTGTCGAAAGACCAGATCCGTGTAGCGTCGAATTTCACCGGTGAAAAA
>CAJXCG010000052.1 GCA_913051715.1 uncultured Rhodobiaceae bacterium | reverse complement strand
CTTGGCGGCGCGACGATGCGAGGCGCCCACGCCAATGCGCTGGTAGCCGATCTGTCGAAAGACCAGATCCGTGTAGCGTCGAATTTCACCGGTGAAAAAATTCTGCTCTTCGGGGCGATTGACGGCACGCGGGCGGCTTCCGATGTTGTGGTGGTCGTGCGCGGCCCGTCGGAAAACGTCACCTTGCGCCGGAAAAAACGCGTGGCGGGTATCTGGATCAATGCCGAGGCCCGCACATTGGGGCCTTTGCCCGGCTATTACGCCGTTGCCAGCACGCGCCCGCTGGCAGATATCGCGCCCGTGTCTGAACGCGCAAAACATCAGATTGGGCCGACGCATTTGCGCTTTTCACTTCTCGATCAAACACCCGACGGCGCGCGCGCGGATGATATCGCGCTTTATCACGACAGTTTCATCCGTATCAAAAGCGGGCAAAATCTCTATTCGGTCGACCCGGACGGCGTGCGGATTATCGCTGACCGTCTGTTCCGCGCCGAACTGACCTTGCCGTCCGGTCTGCCATTCGGCACCTATATCACCGAATTTTTCCTGTTTGAAAAAGGCCGCGTTGTCGGATATCAAACGGGCGAATTGTCTGTGGCGATCACGGGGCTGGAACAATGGCTACGCGCGACGGCTCATGACCTGCCGCTGCTTTACGGACTGTTCGGCGTTTTCATTGCCGGCGTCATGGGTTGGGGCGTCGCAACTTTGTTTAGGCGGGTGTGATGGAGAGTTTCGCCCTTTCCGCTCTGGCCGCGTTTGCCGGCGGCGCGCTGAGCTTTTTGTCGCCGTGCGTTTTGCCGCTGGTGCCGGGTTATTTGTGCTTTGCCGCCGGATTACAATTTAACGAATTGACCGACATTGACACACCGCGCGCCGCCGCGCGCCGTGTACTGCCCGGCGCGTCGGCTTTTGTGGGTGGCTTTTCGGCTGTTTTCATTGCGTTGGGTGCCGGGGCAGCCGCCGTCAATCCGGTCTTGCTGACGAACCAAGACATTCTCGCGCAACTTGCCGGCGGGTTTATCATTATTTTGGGCTTGCATGTGAGCGGCCTCGTCACCTTGCCACTGCTGGGCCGCGAAGCGCGCTTGCTGGGGCGCTCCACATCGGGGGCATCGGGCGCGCCGAGCGCCTCCTTGGTGGCTGCGTTTTTCATGGGCGCCGCCTTTGCCTTTGGCTGGACACCGTGCATCGGGCCCATCCTTGCCACCATATTGGCGCTGGCTGCCGCCCGCGACAGCCTTGGCGAAGGGGTCGGCCTTTTAACATTTTACGCCGCCGGTCTCGGTCTGCCGTTTTTGCTTGCGGCGCTGGGCGTCAGCCGCTTCTTGCTGGTTAGCGCGGCGGTCAAAAAGCACATGAAATGGGTCGAACGCAGCGCCGGGGCTTTGCTTATCGGCACGGGCCTTTTGATTATGCTGGGCACGCTGCAAAGCGTCGCCAGCTATTTGCTGGATTGGTTTCCCGCTTTGGGCCAATTAGGCTAGGCCCGGCGCGCCATGATCGGGCAATTTCACCACATCCCCCGCAGTGCGCTCATTCTGGGTGTTTTGGGCTTGTGCCCTTTGTCGCGGGTGGCGTTTTTGTGCCCTTTGCCGCAGGTGCAAAATATCGCCCCCACCATCCCGCCGCTGGTATTTTTTTACGCGGCTCTGATTGTTTCTTTTTTGGGCGGGGTGCGTTGGGGCGCAGCCATGCAGAACCGGGCCATGGGAGCCGTTCTGGCGCGCGAATTATGCGCCAGTGTTGTGCCGACGCTCATCACGCTGGCGTGTTACATTCTTTCGCTGCCGGCGGCGATCGCCATGCTGCTTGTACTGATCATTTCGCAAGGCCTTGTTGATATTCTGGCGGCCAGACAAAACAAACTGGTCGGCTGGTATGCCCCTTTGCGTCTGCTTTTATCTGGCGCGGCGGGGGCTGCGCTGGTCTCGACCTTGGCCTATCTCGCAACGCAGTAAAATTCAGCCGCGATCGGGGGAAAGCTGATGGGCGGACAAGCCTGCAATGGTGGTTTTGCCAATCATCCAGGCATTGAAATGACCGGCAGCGAAAACCTCGTCAAAGGCCGGGTCCAGCACATTGAGACTGCCTGTCAACGCGCCGAAAGCTGGCAAGACGAGGCGGGTTGTATCTTCGACAAAACACCGTCGCCGCAGCACTCGACCGCGCTGGCGCACACGCGCGCATGGGTGCAAATGCCCCGCCACCTCGCCGCGTATGAATGTCGTGGCGTCGCGCGCCATTGGTTCGTGGCGAAAATGCAGGCTTCCATCGGCGCGCATGTCGAAGCTGTCATACGCCTCACCCGCCAAGCCGGGCGGGGGTGTCGGGTCGTGATTGCCCAGCACCCAAACAGTTCTAAGCTGGCGCGTGAGGCTGACAAGGCGCGCCGCATCCGCCGCCGCCATGCGCTCCTGCCAGCGCGTATCGTGAAAACTGTCGCCCAAGGACACCAAAAGGCGGGGCGCGTATCGCTCAAGACACGCCTCAAGTCGGTTCAGCGTTTCCGCCGTGTCATAAGGCGGCAAAGCCACCCCGCGCGTGGCATAGGCCGAACCTTTTTCAAGATGCAAATCAGCCACGATCAGCGCACCTGCCGCCGGCCAGTAAACCGCGCCCGACATATCGCCGATGAGCCGGGCGCCATTGACACGAAATTCTGCCACCTGCTTATTCACCCGTTAGCCCGCTAGCCTCCATGATGAGGCGCGTATTGCGCGCCGCCGCCTCGCCCAAAAGATCATCATCCGCCGCACCGCGTATCGGCTCTTTGCCCATTTCCATCAGCACGGGCACCGCCAGCGGCGACACATGATCGAGGCGACAATGCGTGATCTGCCCCGATATGCGCGACAGCATAAGCCCCAGCCGCCCGACATCCAAAAGACCCGTTGACGCATCATCGCGCGCGGCTTGCAACAACACATGGTCGGGCTGGTGCGTTCGCAGCACGTCAAAAATAAGATCAGCCGAAAACGTCACCTGACGGCCGGTTTTTTTCTGCCCCGGATATTGCTGTTCGATCAGACCACCAATCATCGCGCAATCGCGAAAAGTGCGCTTCATCAGACTGGATTCGTCCAGCCAAGCCTCCAGATCATCGCCCAGCATGTCGTGGGAAAACAGCTCTTCGAGCTTTAATGTGCCCTGCTCAACCATCAGCCCCACATCGCGCAACCCCCACACAGACAGCGCATAATCATTGGCGACGAACCCCATCGGGCGCGCGCCTGCCCGCTCCAATCTGCGGGTCAGCAACATGCCCAATGTCTGATGCGCCAGGCGGCCTTCAAACGGATAACACGTCATGTAGTAGCGCGCCGCGCGCGCAAAGGTTTCCACCAGCAGACCGCTTTCATCCGGCACGCGCGAAATTTTCGCCTGCAAATCCAACCATTGCGCGACTTGGGTGGGCAGTTTGTGCCATTGCGCGCGATCGGCAAGCATGGCGCGAACGCGCGCTGCCAAATGGATGGATATGGGAAACCGCCCGCCCTGATAGGTCGGCACTTTGGCATCGGCATCGCGCGCGCGCGAAACCAGCGCCTCGGTGTCGCGCACCGCTTCCAACTTCAGCGTCTCGCCGGCGAAAACAAATGTATCGCCGGGCGCCAGGCTGGTCAGGAAATATTCCTCCATTTCACCCAGCACACGCC
This sequence comes from uncultured Rhodobiaceae bacterium, assembly GCA_913051715.1. GTDB lineage: Bacteria > Pseudomonadota > Alphaproteobacteria > RS24 > RS24 > UBA7378. The sequence continues at coordinate 8,102 of CAJXCG010000052.1, read as the reverse complement.
CGCCCGTAAGCGGTCGCGGACGCCCGGCTCCCGAAGCCTTGCGCGCGCGTGTCAGGCGCACTTTCAGCATTGGCGCTTCGACGATTGTGCCCACATTCATGCGATAGCGGGTTGCCAGACGCGGATGCGTGAGACGGTAAAGGTCTGGATTGTCGCGGTCGCGGCGCAAGCGCGCAAATCGGTCATAACTCCGCAGCGCGTAACCGCCCGTGCTGACAAAATCCAGCACTCGGTCAAACGTTGCGCGCGACAGGTTATGATAGGCGTCCGCCGTGCGTATCTCGTCATAAATTTGCGTCGCCGAAAACGCCCCGGCACACGCCGTGCCGAAAATATGCTGCGCCAACACGTCCAGCCCGCCGCGGCGCGACACGGCCCCGTCTTGTTCACCCGCCGCCACGCTTTCGCGCGCCGCTTCACATTCCAGCACCTCGAAGCGGTTGGACGGCACAAGCAAGGCCGATGAGGCGGTATCATATTGGTGGTTTGCCCGCCCGATACGTTGCGCCAATCGGCTGGCCCCTTTGGGCGCGCCGACATGGATCACCAAATCGACGCTGCCCCAGTCAATGCCCAGATCAAGCGTAGACGTGCACACCACCGCCCGCAATACGCCCGCCGCCATCGCGGCCTCCACCTTGCGGCGGCGCTCGCGCGCCAACGAGCCATGGTGCAGGGCAATCTCCAGGTTATCGTTATTGATCGCCCATAATTCGCGGAATACGCGTTCGGCCTGCGAACGTGTGTTGACAAAAATAAGCGCGGTTTTGACCTTTTCGACCGCGGCGAGCACATCCGACATGGCGTGAAGCGCACTGTGGCTGCCCCAGGGCAGGCGTTCTTTGGTATCGAGAATATCGACCTGCGCCGCCGCGCCTTCGGCCCCGACAACCAGCGCGGCCAGCGCGTTTTTTGAGACTTTTGAGCTTGATGCGGTGGACGGGTCAGGGTCGCATTGCGGGGCGAGATAACGGCGCAAACCATCAGGATCGGCAACCGTAGCCGACAGGCCAGTGCACACGAGATTGGGCGCAAGTCTGTGCAGCCGCGCCAGCCCCAGCGCCAGCAAATCGCCCCGCTTATTGGGGTAAAGCGCGTGCAATTCGTCGATGATAATATGGCGCAAACCCGAAAAATAAGACGCCGCTTCGGGCCAGCTTAACATCAGCGCGATTTGTTCCGGCGTCGTCAGCAAAATTTGCGGCGGGTTTGTTTTCTGGCGCTGTTTACGGTTTGCCGGCGTGTCGCCGGTTCGGGTTTCGATGCGAATATCGAGACCCATTTGCTCTACCGGCACCATCAGATTGCGCTGAATATCGACGGCGAGGGCTTTCAGCGGCGACACATAAACCGTGTGCACCCCGGCTGCTTGACTTTTGGGCATATCGGCCAGTTCGATCAGGCTGGGCAAGAATCCGGCCAGCGTTTTGCCGCCACCGGTCGGCGCAATCAGCAGCGCGTGATTGCCCGCGCGTGTCTCGGCCCAAAGCGCGTGCTGGTGGGCGCGCGGCTGCCATCCGCGTGCGGCAAACCAATTTGCAAAAACGCGCGGCAAGGTGAGCGCGCCCGCATGGTCAATGTCCTTGTCGCCGATATTCCTGTCGCCGATATTCTTGTCGCCAATATTCATGTCGCCAATATAGGTCGCTTGACGCACTTGTCAGCGCACTAGTCAACGCATGGGTCAGCGCACGCGCAAATGTGTCGCCAGGTCGCGCGCCAGTTGCGCGCTCGCCTGCTCTGCGGCCCGCGTGACCCCTCCAAAACTCAAAAAACTATGCGTCAGCGCACCAAAACAATAATGCGTGACATCATTGCCTGCCGCTTTCAGCTTTTCGGCATAAGCATTGCCCTGGTCGCGGATCGGGTCAAACCCGGCGGTAGCCACAATCGCCGGCGGCAGGCCGGACAAATCGGGATTATCGATCGGGTTCGCCAGCACGTGATCCATCATCTTGCCGTCGGGAAACACGCAAGAATTGAAAAGGTTCATGGTCTCGCGTGTCAGCGGAAAGGTTTGCGCGCAACTGGCCATCGAGCCAACCTCGCTCGTATCGGTTGACACCCATGGATAGGCCAATAATTGCGCCGCCGGCTGTATGCCGCCGCGGGCTTTCAAAAGATTGCACATATTGGCACTGATCAGACCACCCGCGCTGTCGCCCGCAACCGCCACACGCGTCGGGTCAATGTTCAACGCGCCCGCATTTTGCTGCACATAATCCCACAAGGCCATGGCGTCATCAATCGGCGCGGGAAATGTGTTTTCGGGGCACAGACGATAATCAAGCGAGATCACTTGCGCGCCGCAAATCTCGGCCATTTGCGTGCAAAATGAATGGCACGTGTCCAGATCAAGAATAACCAAACCACCCTGATGGAAAAATAAAATTGCAGCTTGCGGGTCATCGGCACGGGCGGGCTTGTAATGGCGCATGGTCAGCGTGCCGCCCGGACCTTCAAATTGGGTATCGTGCCATTTCACCGACCGCCGCGGCGCGCCATTGGTGAGCGCCAAGGCCGCAGCCGACCCGGCGCGAAACGCTGCCAGATCGTCGCCGGGCGTCAGATCCGCCCCTTTCGACGCCAAATGCAAATACGGATCCAGACGATAGCCGTCAATTTCCAGCGGCGGCCCCGCCATTTTGCCAACCAGTGATGCGGGCAAAGCCCGGATCAACGAAAGTATCAATTTTTGAATATTCATAATGCCCTCCCAAGCATGTCAGCCGTTTTTGCCGCGCACACCCGTCATGAAAAGGCGTGTCGCAAATTGCGCCGCCGCTTCCGGGTCAAGCGGCTCGCGCTCCATCATTTCGTCAAGAATTGAAAACGCCACACCGCCCAGTGAGGCCGTCAGAAAATCCACATCCAGCGAGGGAATAAATCCCTCGGCAATCGCTTTGTGAAGATCGTCGTTCAATTCGGCAAGCCCTGCGCGCACTTGCGGGCCTTGCATGACTTGGTTAATGCCGTCGCGTCCACGGTTCGAGCGCGTGAGCATGTAATTTTCCCGATTGTTCGCATAGTAGGAAAAATACGTGTAGAACATGGCTTCGATAAAACTGTCAAAACTGGAAGCGCGCTGGCGCACATCGCGCAAAAGCTGGCGCAGTTCCGTGCCGATTTCATCGCTCAGCGCATTGAACACGGATTCTTTGCTGTCGAAATAATTATAAAATGTCCCCGACGCCAAATCTGTCCGCCGGATGATGTCGCGCACGGTCGTGCCGCTATAGCCAATCTCGGCAAAAGCATCGCGCGCCGCATCCAAAATGGCGTCTCGATTATTTTTCCGGTTCACTGCCCGACGCCCCGATGCCAGTGAATTTATGGATACAGACATGATATTTAGCCTACGAATTTTACGCTGAAATTGAAATATAAAAGCGATTTAGCGGTGATCGCTGCCGGTGGCCGCGGCCACATTTTCAAAACCGTCGCGCCGCAGCAATTCGGCGAGGCCGCGCCGCAATTTTCCAATCACCCACGGCCCGTTATAAATCAAGCCCGTATAAAGCTGCACGAGATCTGCGCCCGCACAAATTTTGGCATAAGCGTGCTCGGGCGTGGCGATACCGCCGACGCCGACCAGCGCCAGCTTGCCGCGCGTCAGGGGATAAATCTCACTGAGCATGGCGGTTGAGGCCGCAAATAAGGGCTGTCCGGAGAGACCACCTTCCTCATCGCCGTGGCGCGCGCTAAGGACAGCTTGATGATCGATGGTTGTGTTCGACACAATCAGCCCATCGACATTTTTGGCCAGCGCCATGTCCGCGATCGCCAGCGCCTCGTCCATATCCAGATCCGGCGCGATTTTGATCAGCAGCGGCGTATCGGGCGCCGCCGCGCGCACGCGCGCGACAATTTCTGTAACGTGTGGCAGGGCTTGCAAATCGCGCAGTCCGGGCGTGTTGGGCGAGGAAATATTGACCGTCAAATAATCGGCAAGCTGGGCAAACCGCACCGCGCCCTTTTCATAATCGCTAATGCGATCCTCGGCGGTTTTATTGGCACCGATATTCACGCCGATCAGAGCGCTTTCCCCGCGTCGCGCCATGCGCGCGCGGAATAATGACAATTTGTGATACGCCGCAACATGGCCGAGATTATTAAACCCCAGCCGGTTGATCACGGCTTCTTGCGCGGGCAGGCGAAAAACGCGCGGCTGCGGGTTGCCCTGCTGGGGCACCGGCGTCAGCGTGCCTATTTCGGTAAAGCCGAACCCAAGCTTGAGAACCCCGCCCATAACCTCGCCGTTTTTGTCAAACCCTGCCGCCAATCCGATGGGGTTGGAAAAATTTTTGCCCATCACCGTGCACGCCAAAATATGATCATCAGGCGTGCGCTGCGGCAAAATGCGTCCGGCCAGCGCCAAAGCTTTCAATGTCAGCGCATGCGCGGTTTCCGGTGGCAGACGAAACAGCAGGGGCCGCAATGTCGTGTAAATGCCCATTCAGGCACTCCTTTTCGTCAGCGCTTGCGGCAATATAAAGCCGGCAGGGTCAGCAGAAACATCATATTGCGCGCGCACCTGGCGGGTTTCCAAACGGCCGTAAAAATGGGGAAATTTCTGGCCCCCACGCGACACTTCCCAGCGCAACGCCGCACCCAAATCATCAGTGTCAAACGCGAGCACCACCAGATTTTCCTGGCCCGCAAAATGCACGCGCAAAGTTTCGCCAAGCTGGTCGGCGGTGCACAAATGCACAAAGCCGTCTTTTTCATCAACGCCCTGCAACGCCACCGTGCCTTGGCCCATGGCCGTCAGCCAGCTTTCGCGCGGCAAAATTTTGTAAACCTGTCCTGTCATGGCGCCAGTCTAGCAAGTTGCGCCGCACTAAGCCAATTTACCGGCGCACGCATCGTCAATCAGCGTCCGGGTTTTTTCGAGGCCGTATAGCGCCGCGAATGACCCAAAGCGCGGCCCTTGATCTTGTCCCAACAAAACCTGATACAAAGTCTGGAACCAGCCGCGCAAATTTTCTTCGAAATAGGCTTTGCCGACAGCATAAACCTCCGTCTGAATGGTCTCGGCATCCGCCGCCACATCGAGGGCACCAAGCTTTTCCGACAAGTCGGTCAGCGCGGCGCGTTCATCTGCCGTCGGCGCGCGGTAGGTTTTATTGGGCGCGACAAAATCACGATAATAGACCAGCGCGTAATCCGTCAGCCGATCCAGAAACGGGTGCGACCGGGCGTTCACGCCGGGCGCATAATTATCGATAAAGCCCCACAATACGTCCTTGTTTTCGGCATTGCTGGCGCTCACGAGATTGAGCAGCAAGGCAAAACTCACCGGAGAGCCGCTTGTCGCGGCAGCACCCGCATGGATGTGCCAGGCCGGATTGGCAAGTTGCTGGTCGCCGGCCTGTTCGGGCAGCTTGTCGAGGAAGGTGATATATTCGTCGACGGTTTTTGGAATAATGTCGAAATACAGCCGCTTGGCCTTGCGCGGGCTTTGAAACATATACAGCGACAGGCTTTCGGGCGGCGCGTAGGTGAGCCACTCCTCAATGGTCAGACCATTGCCGCGCGATTTGGAAATCTTCTCGCCGTTTTCATCCAAAAATAATTCATAGCTGAAGCCTTCCGGCGCCTGCGCGCCCAACGCGTTGGCAATGCGCGAGGACAGTTTGACGGATTCCGACAAATCCTTGCCCGCCATTTCATAATCAACGCCCAGCGCTGTCCACCGCATGGCCCAATCAGCTTTCCACTGTAATTTACACGCGCCGCCCGTCACCGGTGTTGTCATTTCCGCGCCCGTATCGGGATGGGTGTAGGCGATTGTGCCCGCGCTTACATCGAGCGGCGTGACCGGCACCATCAGCACCCGACCGGTGTCCGGACACAAAGGCAGAAACGGCGAATAGGTCTGGCGGCGAGCCTCGCCCAGCGTCGGCAAGATAATGTCCAGCACCGCCTGATAATTTTCCAAAATTGCCAACAGCGTCGCGTCAAACGCGCCCGTGCGATACATATGCGTGGCACTCATAAACTCATAGTCAAACTCAAACCCGTCCAAAAATGCACGCAGACGGGCATTATTATGCGCCCCAAAGCTGTCATGCGTGCCGAAAGGATCGGGAATACTTGTTAGCGGTTTTTCCAAATGCGTTGCCAGCATGTCGGCATTGGGCACATTTTCGGGAACCTTGCGGAGGCCGTCCATATCGTCGGAAAAACAAATGAGGCGGGTGGCAATATCCGGCGCCAATACTGAAAAAGCCTGGCGCACCATGGATGTTCGCACCACTTCGCCAAACGTGCCGATATGCGGCAAACCGCTTGCGCCATATCCTGTCTCAAAAATGGCTTCGCGCTGGCCGCTTTTTTCGACCCGCGCGAGCAGTTTTCGAGCCTCTTCAAACGGCCACGCCTTACTTTGTTCAGCAAATTCACGCATCTTCATGCACCGCCCCGATACGATTTTTTTGCAACCTATCAGGCCGTGGGTTTAAGTCAATTCACAAAGCCCAAGAAAGCCCATGGCAGTTTTTCTTGCGCCCCGCGCGCGCTTTGCCCATAACTAAAATGCCATGACACAGACAGATAAAAGCCAGGAAAACACCCCCGTGCTCGACGCCGGGGCGGCTGTCCTATTTTGCCTGCTGGCGGTCGCTCAGGCCGATGGGCCGGTGCGCGCAAGCGAACTGGATCTGATCGCGCGGCTGGTCGACATGCCCAAGACGGGCGATATGGCGGCGCTCGGCGTGTGTCGTGAATTGCTGGGCGCTCAAGACGGGCTGGAAAGCGGGCTGGTTCTGGTCGGCGCAGCGCTGGATGCGGCGCGCGGCGCGCAAGCCTATGCGCTCGCCGCCGACTTCGTCATGCTCAATGCCCGGATTGCGCCGGAAGAAATGCGGATGCTGGATATTTTGGCCGAAAATTTCCGCCTCAACCCGCTCACGCGCGCTGCCATCGACACGGCGGCTCAAATCCGTCTGGCACCGGAGTTGGGCCATTATGATTGATTTCATCAGCCAGTATGAGCCGGTCTTGCGGGTGGTGGTCTTTTTAAGCGCGCTCGCCCTGTTGGTCGGTTTTGAAATAATCTCACCGCGCCGTTTCATCGGCGCACGGCGCGGGCGTTGGCAAACGAATTTTCTGCTCGGCGGGGCGAATATGCTGCTGTTGCGGGTGGTTCTGCCGGGCGGTCTGGTCGCGCTGGCATTCAGCACGCATGGCGGCGGGGTTTTCGGGTGGCTCAATATGCCGCTATGGGCCGAAATAATCGTCAGCCTTATCGTTCTTGATTTTGTGATTTACGCCCAGCATGTGGCTTTCCACCATGTGCCGCTTTTATGGCCGTTGCACGCCGCCCACCACGCAGAGCAAACGCTCGATGTCACTTCGGGCTTGCGGTTTCATCCCGGCGAAGCGCTGGTCAGCCTCGGCATAAAAGCCGTCGCTATTGTCGTGCTCGGGGTGCATCCGGTGGCGGTTATCATCTTCGAAATTTTACTGAGCAGTACCTCGCTGTTCACCCATGCAAATGTGGATCTGGGCCGTTGGGATGGACGCCTGCAGACGCTCTTTGTCTCGCCCGACATGCACCGCCTCCACCACTCCAAAGCCGAAGATGAAAGCCGACGCAATTTCGGCACCTGGCTGTCCGTGTGGGACAAAATTTTCGCAACCTACCGCGCGACCCCGCATATCGGTCACGAGCGCTTGCCTTTGGGCTTGGCGGGATTTCGTCAGGGCGGCCTGATCGAGGCGCTCAGACACCCTTTGCGCCATTTTGTCCGACGCCCGTAGAGCAAATTATCACAACGCGAATCCGTGGCGTGAAACAACTTGCGATTAGTGGCACGCGTCGCCCGAGTTCGTCACACTCGGCCATGGTCAACTCGTTCAGGCGGATCATGCTGTCGCCAATGATAATTACGATAATGTTGCAGACAGCCCACAAGCTGTCATCGGGGGTTACGCACCGACCCCCACGCCCGCACATCTCTTGGCACCTGAATTCTGTGCGGCGGATGATCGTCTGGGCCGCAAATTTTTCATTTTGGCGCTGGGTGTTTTATCGCTCGGCCTATTCATATTCGACGATTACAGAACCATCGGCTTACTGGCGCTGGTCATTTCGGTGG
>CAJXCG010000051.1 GCA_913051715.1 uncultured Rhodobiaceae bacterium | reverse complement strand
TGTCGCCCGAACTGACGGCGCGGCTCGACGGGCGCATCATCAATATTCACCACAGTTTTTTGCCGAGTTTCAAAGGCGCCGTGCCCTACAGCCGCGCGCATGAGCGGGGCGTCAAAATGATCGGCGCCACGGCGCATTTCGTAACGCCTGATCTGGACGAAGGCCCGATTATCACCCAGGGCGTGGCTGATATTCGCCACGATATGACGATTGACGATCTGATCGATGTCGGCCGCGATGTCGAGCGTTCCGTGCTGGCGCGCGCTGTGCGGCTCTTCACCGAACGACGCATTTTGCGAAATGGCGAAAAAACCGTTATTTTCGATTAATCGGTACTGCCAACGTCAGGCGTCGAAATCGCCTCAGCCAGCACCGTCACGCCTTCGGGCGTGACATCGGCAAAGCCGCCCGACAAAGCGAAACTGCGTTGCGTGCCGTCATTTTCCACAATGAGTTCACCCTCGCGGATCATGGCCATGACCGGGCTGTGATTGGGCAAAACGCCAAAATCACCTTCAACGCCCGGGATCGTCACGCTGTCGACACGCTCGGAGATCACCAAGCGTTCGGGCGACACCAAATCAAACTGCAGCTTGTCATCCATCGACGCAAAAATCCTTACGCGGCTTCAGCGGCCATGGCTTCCGCCTTGGCAATCGCGTCTTCGATTGTGCCGACCATGTAGAAGGCAGCTTCGGGCAAATGGTCATACTCGCCCGAACACAAGCCCTTAAAGCCTTTAATCGTGTCGGCCAGATCGACCAAAATGCCCGGCGAACCGGTGAAAATCTCAGCCACATGGAAGGGTTGCGACAAAAAGCGCTCAATTTTGCGCGCCCGGTTCACGGTCAGCTTGTCTTCTTCCGACAATTCGTCCATGCCCAAAATCGCAATAATGTCCTGCAAGGATTTATAACGCTGTAAAATCTCCTGCACCTGACGCGCTACCGCATAATGCTCGTCGCCGACAATGCGCGGCTCCAAAATACGGCTGGTACTGTCGAGCGGGTCAACCGCCGGATAAATGCCTTTTTCGGAAATCGCCCGCGACAAAACCGTCGTCGCATCAAGGTGGGCAAACGAGGTTGCCGGCGCCGGGTCGGTCAAATCGTCAGCCGGCACGTAAATCGCCTGCACGGATGTAATCGACCCTTTGGTCGTGGTTGTAATGCGCTCCTGCAGTGCGCCCATATCGGTTGCCAATGTCGGCTGATAGCCCACAGCCGAAGGAATACGACCCAAAAGCGCCGACACTTCCGAACCGGCTTGGGTGAAGCGGAAAATATTATCGACAAAGAACAGCACGTCTTGGCCTTCGTCGCGGAAGTTTTCCGCCACAGTCAAACCGGTCAAGGCCACACGCGCGCGCGCGCCGGGCGGTTCGTTCATCTGACCGTAAACCAGCGCGCATTTTGAGCCTTCGCCGCCCTTTTCGACATTCACGCCGCTTTCGACCATTTCCCAATAAAGATCATTGCCCTCACGCGTGCGCTCGCCAACACCGGCAAACACCGAATAGCCGCCATGCGCTTTGGCGATATTGTTGATGAGTTCCATAATCAGAACGGTTTTGCCGACGCCGGCACCGCCAAACAGGCCGATTTTACCGCCCTTGGCGTAAGGCGCGAGCAGGTCGACCACCTTAATTCCCGTCACCAGCAGTTCGGATTCGGTCGACTGCTCGACAAATTCCGGCGCTTCTTGGTGAATGGCGCGGGTTTCTTCTGTGCCAATGGGACCTGCTTCGTCGATCGGTTCGCCGATCACATTGATAATGCGACCCAGCGTTTTCTCGCCAACCGGAACCGAAATGGCCGCGCCTGTGTCCACTACGGCTTGCCCGCGCACAAGACCTTCGGTCGAGTCCATGGCGATGGTGCGAACCGTGCGCTCACCCAAATGCTGGGCAACCTCAAGAACCAGACGATTGCCGCCATTATCGGTTTCCAGCGCGTTCAGAATTTCCGGCAAGACGCCGTCAAACTGGACGTCCACAACGGCGCCGATAACTTGCGCGATTTTGCCATTCCCTGCTGTTTTCTGCTCTGCCATTTTCTCTTCCTCAATTTGCCTTCCACATGATCCCGGTTACAGCGCTTCCGCCCCGGAGATAATTTCAATCAGTTCTTTGGTGATTTGTGCCTGGCGCGACCGGTTATAGGTAATGGTCAGGCTGTCAATCATTTCGCCGGCATTGCGCGTGGCGTTGTCCATGGCGCTCATGCGCGCGCCCTGCTCGCTGGCTGCATTTTCCAAAAACGCACGCAAAATCTGTACGGAAATATTACGCGGCAAAAGCGCGTCCAGAATTTCCGTTTCTTCCGGCTCGTAATCATAGGCCGCACCGCCAAGTTCGGGTGTTTCGGCATCTTCGATTTGCGCCGGAATGAGTTGCAGTGCGGTTGGCACTTGCGAAATCACAGACTGATAGGCCGAATAAAATAGCGTGCAGACATCAAATGCACCTGTTTCAAAATCTTCCAAAACTTGGGTTGCAATGCTCTGGGCTTCGTTGAAACCCACCGATTTGAGCCCCTGATAGCTGACCGGCGCAAGCAGCTCATCGGCATAATTGCGCTTCAAAATGTCGTAGCCCTTGCGCCCGACGCACAAAATCTTGACGGTCTTGCCTTGCGCTTTCAGCGCTTCGGCTTGCTCGCGCGCCATGCGCGCAATCGAGGCATTAAAGCCCCCGCACAGGCCCCGCTCAGCCGTGGCGACAATCAACAAATGGGTTTGTTCAGAGCCGGTGCCCGCAAGCAGACGCGGCGCGCCTTCTTGGTCGGCAACGCCAGCGGCAAGATTTGCCAGAACCGCGCTCATCCGGTCGGCATAAGGGCGCGCGGCCTCGGCGGCGTCTTGTGCCCGGCGCAATTTCGACGCGGCAACCATCTGCATGGCGCGTGTGATTTTCTGCGTCGCCTGCACGCTGGCAATCCGGTTACGAAGTTCTTTCAACGAAGCCATGCTAAATGCGCTCTACCTTTTCGTATCCTTGCGTCAATGCTCAGGCAAAACTGCCGGCATAGGCGTCGACAATATCTTTCAACGCAGCCTCAGTGGTGTCCGACAGCGCTTTTTCGGCCCGAATGGCATCGAGCACCTCGGCGTGTTTGGTGTGCACGGTTTCCAAAAGCCCCTGCTCAAAACGACCGACATCGGAGGTCTGAACACCGTCGAGATAACCGTTCACGCCCGCATAAATCACCACGACCTGCTCTTCCACTTTCAGCGGCGAAAACTGCGACTGCTTGAGCAATTCGGTGAGGCGCTCGCCGCGACGCAGCAATTGCTGTGTCGCGGCGTCAAGGTCGGAGCCGAACTGCGCAAAGGCTGCCATTTCACGATATTGCGCCAACTCGCCCTTAATTTTGCCAGCCACTTGTTTCATGGCCTTGATTTGCGCCGATGAGCCGACACGCGACACCGACAGACCGACATTCACCGCCGGGCGAATGCCCTGATAGAACAAATCGGTTTCCAAGAAAATCTGCCCATCAGTGATCGAGATCACATTGGTCGGAATATAGGCCGACACGTCATTGGCTTGGGTTTCGATAATCGGCAGGGCGGTCATCGACCCCGCACCAAAATCATCATTCATCTTGGCGGCGCGCTCCAACAGGCGTGAGTGCAAAAAGAACACATCGCCCGGATAGGCTTCGCGGCCCGGCGGCCGGCGCAGCAGCAGCGACATTTGCCGATAGGCCACAGCCTGTTTTGACAAATCGTCATAGGTAATCAGCGCATGCATGCCATTATCGCGGAAATATTCGCTCATGGTGCAGCCGGTAAAGGGAGCCAAAAACTGCAACGGCGCGGCTTCCGACGCGGTGGCGGCAACAATGATTGAATATTTCAGCGCGTCATTTTCTTCCAGCGTTTTGACGATTTGCGCCACCGTCGACCGCTTCTGACCGATGGCAACATAAACGCAGTAAAGTTTCGCGCTCTCGTCATCGCCTTCATTAATGGCTTTCTGGTTCAAAATCGCGTCAATGGCGATGGCGGTTTTACCTGTTTGGCGGTCACCAATAATCAGCTCGCGCTGGCCGCGACCGATCGGGATGAGCGCATCCACGGCTTTCAGACCTGTCTGCATGGGCTCGTGCACGGATTTGCGCGGAATAATGCCCGGCGCTTTAACGTCCACTTTTTTGTACGCTTCGGCTTCGATCGGCCCTTTGCCGTCCAGCGGGTTGCCGAGCGGGTCAACAACGCGGCCCAACAGCCCCTTGCCGACCGGCACACTCACAATATCGCCCGTGCGTTTGACGGTGTCGCCTTCACGAATGTCGCGGTCGGAACCGAAAATCACGACGCCGACATTGTCTTCTTCCAAATTGAGGGCCATGCCGCGAATACCGCCGGGAAACTCCACCATTTCACCGGCCTGCACATTATCGAGGCCGTAAATACGCGCGATACCGTCGCCGACCGACAAAACCTGGCCGATTTCCGACACTTCAGCGCGCTGGTCGAAACCTTTGATCTGCTCTTTCAAAATCGAGGAAATTTCGGAAGCTTTAATATCCATCAGTGGGCCTCATTCATGGCGGTTTTAAGAGAATTGAGTTTGGTGCGGAGCGAACCGTCGATCATGCGGCTGCCGATTTTGACAACCATGCCGCCCAGAAGATCCGGGTCGGTGCGGGTTTCGACCGTAACGGTTTTCCCAAAATGCGATTTGAGCTGTTCGGTAAGCGCGACGATCTGGCCGTCATCAAGCGCGCTGGCGGAGGCAATTTCTGCCACCATTTCATCGCGCGCACCGGCGACCAGCGCCCCGTATTGGCGCGCCATTTCGGACAGAGCCATGGCGCGGCGATTTTGCACAACCAGCGCAACGAAGTTTTGAAATAATTGATGGGCGCCGGCCTGCGCGAGCAACTTGCCCAATGCAGCGGCTTGTTCTTCGGCTGTAATGACCGGACTGCGAACAAGATTTTGCAAATCTGCATTGTCGTCCAGCACAGCCTTGAAACCGGCCACATTGGCGTGGATAAGCTGCTGATCGCTTTCGGGCATTTCGTTCATGAGATCGAACAGAGCCGCAGCATACCGGCCGGCGATCCCGCTGATGACGCTTTCATGTGCCGACAAAAGAAAAATCCCGTAAATGGCTGCGGAGTTCGGCGTAAAAGCTACCCGCAGGATGACAAGAAATTTGACGAAAACTCGCACGGTTCCGCCTGTTCATGGGTGATGGGATATCACGTCATCCGAGCCCTTGCAACACCCCATATCGCGTTGTGCACATTGTCAAAAATAGTGTTGTCGACACGCCGAAATTGGCGCTGCTACAGAAAACTATAAGGGTCGATATCGACCGAAATCCTAATACTTCCGCGCCGCGGTGCAGCACTCAACCACTCGCTGATAAAGGCTTGCAATGGCGCTTGACGGCTGGCTTTCAACAGAAATCTGAAGCGATAGCGATCGCGGATGCGCGCAATTGGCGCAGGCGCAGGCCCCAGCACGCGCACCTCGTTATGCTGCGGCGTTTTGCGCGCCAAATCCATAACAAATGCCAAGCCTTCTTGGTGATCCGTCGACGACACGATAATGGCACCCAGCCGACCGAAAGGCGGCATGCCGGCGTGTTCGCGCGCATCTGCCTCGCGCGCCAAAAACGCATCGCGGTCGCCGGAAACCAAGGCTTGCAACACCGGATGGTCAGGCATGTGGGTTTGCAACAGCGCCCGCCCGCCCGCCGTTTCGCGCCCCGCGCGTCCGGCAACTTGCGACAGCATTTGATAGGTGCGCTCGGCGGCGCGCAAATCGCCATTGCCGAGACCCAAATCGGCATCAACCACGCCGACAAAACTGAGCTTGGGAAAATGATGCCCTTTGGCAACAATCTGTGTGCCGACAATAATGTCGACCCCGCCATCGGCAATAAGTTTGATGGTCTCACGAATACCGCCCACCCCACCGACATGATCGGAGGACAAAATCGCGGTTCTGGCTTCTGGAAACCGCGCAGTCACTTCTTCGGTAATGCGTTCCACCCCCGGCCCGCAGGCGACAAGCTGATCTTCGGCACCGCAATTATCGCACGTCTCCGGCATCGGGCGTGTATGGCCGCAATGATGACATTCCAACTGGCGGCGGAAACGGTGTTCCACCATCCACGCATCGCATTTGGGGCAATCATAACGGTGACCGCACGCACGGCATATGGTGAGCGGGGCATAGCCGCGACGGTTCAAAAACAACAACGCCTGTTCGCCGCGCTCCAACGCCGCCTCGACAGCGGTCAGAATTTGCGGCACCAGCCAGGTGCCCCGCGCAGGCGGGGTGGCGCGCATATCGACCAGTGCGATATCGGGCAGTTCGCCCATGCCGTGGCGCGCGCCGAGACGGTGCGCCTGATAGCGCCCCTGGCGGGCATTGACGAAAGTTTCCAGCGACGGTGTGGCCGAAGATAAAATGACCGGACAGCCTGTGAGCTGCGCGCGGACAATCGCCATGTCGCGGGCATTGTACACCACGCCGTCTTCCTGCTTGAAGCCGCCATCATGTTCCTCATCGACAATAATTACACCCAGATCCGGCCAGGGCAGAAAAAGCGCCGAGCGCGCGCCGACAAGCACCTGCACACGACCTTCAGCCACCGCGCGCCATGTGCGGCGGCGTTCAGCCGAGGTGAGGCCGGAATGCCACAAGGCCGGCGCGCATCCGAAACGGCGCTCAAAGCGCGCCAAAAATTGTGCGGTCAGCGATATTTCCGGCAGCAAAATAAGCGCCGGCCTCTCGGCTTCAAGCGCGCGCGCAATCGCTTCAAAATACACTTCTGTTTTGCCCGAGCCGGTGACCCCGTCCAGCACATGCACGCCGAAATCTTGTTGTTTGACAGCATCCGCCAAGGTCGTGGCGACAGCGCTCTGGTCGGGCGTCAGTTGCAAGCGCGCCAGTTTCGGGTCTGGCTGCCCGACTGCCGTGGCACTATTAAGCGGGCTCTTCACCAATGCGCCGACCTCAAACAGACCCTTAATCACAGAGGCCGAAACCCCGGCCAGACGCGCAAGGTCTGTGGCGGGCAGCGGCGGCGTATCTTGCAAAACATCGAGAACGCGCTGGCGTGCGGGCGTTACGCGCTCGGGCAAAACACCGCTGACTTGATAGCCGAAAACCGGTTTTTCCGGTTCAAACGCAGCCGGCACGCGCATCACTTGGCGCAAGACGAGACCGGGCGGGGCCAGCACGTAAGCGGCAACCCAATCAACAAACTGCATGAGCGGGTCGCGCAGCGCGGGCACGTCGTGGCGCGCCAGCACGGATTTTAATTTGGCGGGCGCGACATCGCCGGCACCGGGGCCCCACACGACACCGTTCACCTGTCGGGGGCCAAGCGGAACGCGCACAAAATCGCCGCGCGCCAAGGTCAAACCGTCGGGCACGGCATAGTCATACGGCCCCGGCAGAGCAAGGGGAATCAGAACGCTGACACTTTGCATCTTCGCACTGTCTCGCATGGGCAAATGAAAGGCAAGCCAGCCGGGTCGCTACAAAATTCTGTCACCGCGCGGCGTAGGCTGTTACATTATGGTCGCGTTGAAATTTAAGGTGCAGATTTATGAAATTTTTTGTCGATAGTGCAGACATTGAAGCGATTTCGGATCTGGCGGCAACCGGCATGGTTGATGGGGTCACCACCAACCCGTCACTGGTCGCCAAATCGGGGCGCGACTTTAAAGAATTGATCGGCGAGATCTGCCAAGCCGTGAAAGGGCCGGTATCAGCCGAGGTCACGGCAACGCAGGCCGATGCCATGCTCGCCGAAGCCGCCGAGCTGGCTGCGATTGCCGAAAATGTCTGCATCAAAGTGCCGCTCACCTGGGACGGCTTGCGCGCCACGCGCGCGCTGGCGGATATGGGCCGACAGGTCAATGTCACTTTGTGTTTTTCAGCCAATCAAGCGCTGCTCGCCGCCAAAGCGGGGGCTGCCTTCATCTCGCCCTTTGTCGGCCGCTTGGACGATACCGGCGCTGACGGCATGGGGCTGATCGCCGACATCCGGCAGATCTATGACAATTATCCCGACCTCGAAACCGAGATACTGGTGGCCTCGGTACGCTCGCCCGAGCATATCCGTCAATCGGCCTTGATCGGTGCCGATGTCGCCACGCTGCCGCCCGATGTATTGCGCAGCCTTATCAATCACCCGCTGACGGATAAAGGCCTCGCCGCATTTCTGGCCGACTGGCAAAAAACCGGACAATCCATCACCTGATGCCCAACGCCCCCCAGTTCGACGCGACACCGGATTTGCAAAAGCAATGCGGCATTTGGCTGGAGGGTTTGACCGTCGAAAAACGTCTGAGCCCGCACACCGTCTCCGGCTATGCCCGCGACCTGGCCCAATTTCTCACTTTTTTAAACACGCATTATGGACGCGCGCCGGCGCTGGCGGATATGTCCGCGCTGCCACTTTCTGATTTGCGCGCTTTTCTTGCTGCGCGGCGGCGCAGCGGCGCACAAAGTCGGTCGCTCAACCGCTCGGTTTCGGGGTTGCGTAATTTTGTCCGCTTTCTGGAGCGCCACGATCTGCCGGTCAGCCCGGCTTTTGGCCTGCTGAGCATGCCCAAACAACCCCGCAGCCTGCCGCGTCCGGTCGCCCAAAATGATGCGTTGGCGATGATCCAATTGGCGCTCGAAGGCGCCGCGATTGCGTGGGTCGGCCAGCGCGATGCGGGGCTTTTGTGTCTGCTCTATGGCGGCGGCTTGCGCGTGTCAGAGGCGTTGGGCCTCAATGTTGAAAACCTGCCCGCGCTTGGCAACGATGTTTTGCGTATTCGCGGCAAAGCCAATAAGGAACGCGAAGTCCCCCTGCTGCCGGTTATCCACCAAACGCTTGATGATTATATGCACGCCGCGCCTTTCGGTTTTGCGCCGCAAGATCCGGTTTTCCGCGGCACGCGCGGTGGGCGCTTATCGGCGCGCCAAGCCCAGATGATGGTTGCCCGTTTGCGTCGTGCGCTCGGTCTAGCCGATACAGTGACCCCACACGCCTTGCGCCACAGCTTTGCCACACACCTTCTGGCTGCGGGGGGAGATTTGCGTACCATTCAGGAATTGCTGGGCCACAGCCAGCTTAGTTCAACCCAGATTTACACCGAAGTTGACGCCCAAAGCCTGCGCGATGTTTACGACAAAGTGCATCCGCGCGCGCGCCAATCCTAGCGCCCAAGCTACATGTGCAGCGCGCGGTCTTCCACGGCAAGCGCGGCTTCTTTTACAGCCTCGGTCAGTGTCGGGTGCGCGTGGCAGGTGCGGGCAATGTCTTCGGCACTGGCGGAAAATTCCATGGCAATGGCAGCCTCGGCAATCATGTCGCCCGCGTGTGCACCCAAAATATGCACGCCCAAAACGCGGTCGGTTGCGGCGTCAGCGAGAATTTTCACGAAGCCGTCCGTGGTGTTGTTCACTTTCGCGCGCCCGTTCGCCGTGAACGGAAATTTGCCTACGCGATAATCAATGCCGGCTTCTTTCAATTCTTCTTCATTGCGCCCGACCCAAGCCAATTCAGGTGCGGTGTATATCACGCCGGGGATCACATCATAATTTACATGCGCGGCTTGGCCCGCCAGCATTTCGGCGAGGGCGACGCCTTCGTCTTCGGCCTTGTGCGCCAGCATCGGCCCGGTGATGACATCGCCGATGGCGTAAATGCCGGCGACGGATGTTTTGAAATGCCCGTCGGTTTCGATGCGACCGTGACCATCGCGCGCCACGCCCACGGCCTCAAGACCCAGCCCGTCCGTATGCGGACGCCGCCCGATCGCCACCAGCACACGATCGGCGCTCAATGTTGTTTCCTCACCCTCACCCGATGCGGGGGCCAACGTGACTTTGGCTGAGGCTTTCAACGCCTTAACGCCCGTCACTTTCTGGCCGAGCATGAATTTGATGCCCTGTTTTTTCAAAACGCGCTGAAAGTTTTTGGCAAGCTCGGCGTCAACGCCCGGCGTGATGCGGTCAAGAAATTCAACCACCGTGACCTCGGCACCCAGACGCCGCCAGACCGAACCCAGTTCAAGCCCGATAATACCTGCACCCACAATGACCAAATGTTTCGGTACGCTGGCAAAGTCCAGCGCGCCGGTGGATGAGACAATGCGGTCTTCATCAATCTCGACGCCCGGCAGTGGGGCCACTTCGGATCCCGTTGCCAGCACAATGTGATCGGCGCTGAGCGTGCGGGTGCCACCGTCGAGCAGAGCCACATCAACCGCGCCGGGACGGGTCAAGCGTGCCGCGCCCAAAATTTCGGCGACACCGTTTTTTTTCATCAAAAACGTCACACCTTGCGTATTGCCGTCAACGCCGCGCTGTTTATAGGCCATCATTTTTTCAAGATCGAGTTTCACCTTGCCGACCTCGATGCCCATATCCGCGCTATGGCGGGTTTCGTCATACACTTCCGACGCGTGCAACAGCGCCTTGGAGGGAATACAGCCGACATTCAGGCAGGTGCCACCGGGCGCGCCGCGCTTGTCGATGCACGCCACGCGCATGCCGAGCTGGGCCGCCCGCAAAGCGCAGACATAGCCACCCGGCCCTGCGCCAATGACAATAAGATCGAACCGGTCTTCGGAATTTTGCGACATGGGAAATCCTTTTGAGCTGTGCCGGTTGGCTTAAATGTCCAGAAGCAGACGCTCGGGCGCTTCCAGCGATTCCTTGACGCGCACCAAAAATGTCACGGCTTCCTTGCCGTCAACAATGCGGTGATCATAGGACAGAGCCAGATACATCATCGGGCGCACCTCGACTTGCCCGTTGACGACCATGGGGCGCTGTTGAATTTTGTGCATGCCCAGCACACCCGATTGCGGCAGGTTCAATATGGGCGTCGACATGAGCGAACCGTAAACCCCGCCATTCGATACAGTGAATGTGCCGCCCTGCAAATCTTCAATAGCCAGCTTGCCATCGCGGGCTTTTTGCCCAAACACGCCAATGGTCTGCTCGATCAGGGCCAAACCCATATCCTGCACATCGCGCAACACCGGCACGACTAGGCCTTTTTCCGTGCCCACGGCAATGCCCATATTGACGTAGTTTTTATAGATGATTTCGTCGCCGCTAATCTCGGCATTAACGGCGGGAATTTCGTGCAGCGCGGTAACGCAAGCGCGCACAAAAAAGCTCATAAAGCCGAGGCGCACGCCATATTTTTTCTCAAACAGATCTTTATATTCCGACCGCAACTGCATGAGCGCGCTCATATCCACCTCGTTAAAAGTGGTGAGCTGTGCTGCCGTGTTTTGCGATTCCTTCAATCGGCGCGCAATTGTCTGGCGCAGTCGGGTCATTTTTACGCGTTCCTCGCGCGCGCTTTGGTCGGTGCCGGCTGGGCGTGCAGTTTGGGCAGCAGGTATTTGGGGGGCCTGTGTTTGAGCTTGTGCTTGCCCCGACACAGCGGCCAGCACATCGCCCTTGGTCAATCGACCATCCTTGCCGGTCGCTGCAATATCGGCCGGTGACAGCCCATGCTCGCTCACCAGCCGCCGCACGGAAGGCGCCAACGCATCACTTTGAGTGGGGGCCTGTGTTGCAGCCTGGGTTGCAGCTTGCGTCGTGGCTGGTTCGGGCGCAGCTATTGGTGTTTCGGTAGCTGGCGCAGCCTTTGGTGCTTCGGCAGGCGCGGCAGCCTTGCCGTCAGCATCGATTGACCCCAGCAATGCGCCGACTTCGACCGTTGCACCTTCTTCGAACAAAATCTCTTCCAGAACGCCGGCGCTTTGGGCCGGCACTTCAATGGTCACCTTGTCGGTCTCAAGCTCGCAAAGCGGTTCGTCCATCGAAACGGCTTCACCCGGTTTTTTATACCATTGTGCAATCGTCGCCTCGGTGACGGACTCACCCAGCGTTGGCACTCTGATTTCACTTGCCATATTTGGCTCTCCTCGCTTAGCCGATCGGGTCTTGTAA
>CAJXCG010000050.1 GCA_913051715.1 uncultured Rhodobiaceae bacterium | reverse complement strand
GCACATCGGTGAAAAACACTTCGTTAAAGTTCGACTCGCCCGATATCTGCTTGATCGGCCGCACTTCAATGCCCGGCGATTTCATATCGAGGAAGAAAAATGTCAGCCCCTTATGCTTCGGCGCGGTCGGGTCGGAACGGGTGACGATAATGCCGTAATCGCAATAATGCGCGCCCGATGTCCAAACCTTCTGACCGTTGATTACCCAGTCATCGCCATCGCGCTCGGCTTTGGTGCGCAAGCCCGCAACGTCGGAACCGGCGGATGGCTCGGAAAACAACTGGCACCAAATCTCTTCGCCATAAAGCGCAGGTTTTACAAAGCGCTCATTTTGTTCTTTGGTCGCCCACGCCATCATGGTCGGAATACACATGCCCAAACCAATATCGAAAAACCCGCCGGGGACTTCGAAATTTGCTTCTTCTTGTGCATAAATTACCGACTGGATCGGCGTGCCGCCCAAACCGCCAAACTCGGTCGGCCAGGTGATGGCAGCATAACCGGCTTCGGCTTTTTTCGCCTGCCAGACACGCGCGCTGACCAGACGTTCGTCTTCGGCCTTGTTCGAGCGTCCTGCGCGCGCCTTATTCGGATCTTTCGGCTTGGCATTGGCTTCCAGCCACGCCCTCACCTCGGCACGAAATTTTGCTTCTTCGGGGGTATCGTTAAAGTCCATTTTAACTTTCCTTCCTAATTTACTTTCTCGTTTTGTGCTGGCTGATGCAGGTGAGCAGCATCAGGCCACATTGCTTTTTTCAAGTTCACTGACCAGACGGTCTTTCCAACGGCTGGCACTGCCCAGCGACAGCGCCAGTAATTTCGAGCGGCGATAATGAAACTGCGTATTGGCTTCCCAAGTAAAGCCGATACCGCCATGCACCTGAATGCTTTCCTGCGCCGCAAACCGATAGGCTTCCGTCGCCGAGATGCGCGCGGCAGCCGCCGCCAGTTCCAAATCACCCGCTTCTTCGGCAAACGCCATCGCACCATAATAAGCGTTGGAGCGCGCCAGTTCCAGCTTCACATACATATCGGCGATTTTGTGTTTAATCGCTTGATACGACCCGATCTGGCGACCAAAAGCATAACGCTCCATCGCATATTCCTTCGCCATATTCATCGCGGCTTCAGCGCCACCAACCTGCTCGAAAGCAACAAGCACGGCAGCGCCCGCTTCGATGCGCTGGAAATTACGCCACCCCTCGCCTTCGGCACCCAGCAATGTTGCCGGCGCGTTTTCAAACACAATCTCGCCATGCCCGCGCGTCGGGTCAATGGTTTCGACCTCACGGCGGCTGACGCCGTCCGCGCTTAAATCTACCGCCACCAGTGACAGCGAGCGCTCGCCCGCACCGCCCGTGTTTGCCAGCACAATGGCGAGCCCGGCAATCATGGCATCAGCCACCGGAATTTTCGTGCCGTTCAGCTTGCCGTCAGCAAAACTGGTTTTCACCGTGGCGGGTGATGGCGGCTGCGTGCCTTCCGAAGAAGCAAGCGTACCGACGCACGCGCCGGTTGCCAGTTGCGGCAACCAGGTTTCTTTTTGTGTCTGATCGCCGAAGTTTTTCAGCGCCTCGGCGGCCAAATAAATGGATGAACTGAACGGTACCGGTGCCACGCAGCGCCCCAGCTCTTCGGCAAGCACGCAAAGCTCCAACGGGCCAAGCCCCAGCCCGCCAAACTCTTCCGGAATGGCCGCGCCCGCAAACCCCAATTCGCACAAGCCCTTCCACACAGCATCGTCATGGCCGGCATCGCCTTCGAGAATTTTGCGGACATGGTCAAGTGTGCACGTATCGTCGAGAAACTTGCGCGCTTGATCTTTCAGCATTTTTTGATCATCGGAAAAATCGAAATTCATCTTCCCACTACTCCCTAAATTCAAGGCGCTACGCTAACCCGCACCCGACAAAGCGTCAATGTGTCGATTGCGTTTGCAGGCTTGCCATCACGCGCGTAAAGGCGGCTGACACATCAGCGCGGAATTGTGCGAGTTGCGCTTGAAGCTGGCTCGGATCGGGTGCGTGGACGGCGTTCAGCACCATTTCCGTTGCCCCCTGCCCGATCGCATCGCTGTCGGGCTCCAAACAAAGGCTGGAAATCTGCCGTAAAGCGGCATAGTAACTGCCCGCCTCCAGCAGCAACTCATGATCGCCGCGCGCCAACACATCGGCAGCGTTCAGACTTTCCAGCGTGCGCGCCAAACCGCGCGGGCGCGCAATCGGGGGACAATCTGCCGCATGCGCCAAAATGAGCGTTTGCACGATAAATTCAACATCGATGAGGCCGCCGGGCCCGTTTTTGACATCCAGCGGCCCGCGAATTTTTTGGTGTTCAAACAGGCGCGCGCGCATCGCCGCCACGTCATCAACCAGCGCCGCCTTGTCGCGTCGGGTGCATATCACCGCATCCATCACCGCGTTCAACCGCGCGACCAGTTCGGGTGCCCCGGCAATCACGCTGGCTTGCGTCAGGGCCATATGCTCCCACGTCCACGCATCATTTTGCTGATATGCGGTAAAGCTCGACATTTTGGTGACCAGCGGCCCGGCATTGCCCGACGGTCGCAAGCGCATATCGACATCGTACAAGCTGCCTTCGTGCGTCGGCACGGTCAGCCCGCTGATCAGGCGTCGCGCCGCGCGCGCCATCCAAACATCGCCCGCCAGCGGCTTTGCGCCTTTTGAGCTTTGCGCGAAATCGGGGCTGTCGCAGACAATGACGAGATCGAGGTCAGACTGCAAACTCAATTCGCCGCTCCCCAGCTTGCCCATGCCGATAACCGCCATTTCCGCCGTTTCCAGCGGGCCATGGCGACCCGCAATATCGTTTTGTGCGGCGGGCAAAAGCCGGGAAATACTGCGTCGCGCAATATCTGTAAATTGTGCGCCCGCGGTCTGGAAATTCGTCGGATTGGTGAGCAGAAAAACGCCCGTGCGGAACTGGTTGTGATGCACATCGAGGCGCAGTGCATCCATAATCTCGCCAAATTCCAGCCCGCGATCAGCGTCGAAATTATCGGGGTCTTCACCGGCAGGCCGCGTGTCGATGAGAATGTCTACAAGCTGGGCATTGCGCGACAGCCACGCTGACAGGCGCGGCGCCACGCCAACAATATCCACCAACAGCTTGAGCACATTGTCGTTTGATTGAAGCAGGGAAAAAAACTGCACACCGGCCGGCAGATTGGCCAAAAACTGGTCGAACCGGATGAGCGCTTCGTCCGGTTCGGTTGCACGCGAAAGCGCGCCCAGCAAAGACGGCATGAGGCGGGTGAGAATTTCGCGCGCGCGCGGCGATTTGGTGGGCGCCACGCGCCCGGCGTGCCAGCCGCGAATAATCGCCGACACATCGTGGGGACGCTTGAACCCCATCGCCGTCAGATTCCCCAGCGTGTCCGGGTCGTCGTCATTGCCCGTGAACACCAAATTGCCCGTATCCGTTGACAGGCTTTCGGCGTGCTCGAACAATAGCGCATATTCCCCGGCCACATATTCGAGCGTGTCGGTCACGCCAGCGGTTAACGCCACCGCATTTTCAAACCCGGCGAGGCGCGCGAAAACCTCAAGCCCCGCATCGTCCTCGGGCAGCGTGTGGGTTTGTGCATCGAGGCGCATTTGCAGACAATGTTCGAGCCGACGTAAAAACGCATAAGCCGCAGCCATTCCCGTTGCCGTTTCTGCTGAAATCCAGCCCGCCGCGCATAAGCCGTCCAGCATACCGACCGTGGTGCGTCCGCGCAGACTCGGGTCGCGGCCCCCTGCAATTAATTGCTGGGTCTGGACGAAAAACTCGATCTCGCGGATCCCGCCCCGCCCCAGCTTCAAATTATGTCCGCGCACGGCGATGTCGCCATGCCCGCGCACGGCATGGATTTGGCGCTTCATCGAATGGACGTCTTCAATCGAGGCAAAATCATAGTAACGCCGCCACACAAACGGGCCGATCTCAGATAAAAAAGCCTCACCCGCCGCAAGGTCACCGGCAATCGGGCGCGCTTTAATGTAAACCGCGCGCTCCCAATTCTGCCCCACAGTTTCGTAATAAGACAGCGCGGCGAGCACCGAAATGGCCACCTGCGTAGCACCGGGGTCGGGACGCAGGCGCAGATCCACCCGAAACGCAAACCCGTCGGCGGTCGGGGTTTGCAATAGCGCCGCCATATCGCGCACCAGCGTGATGAAAAACTTTCGCATATCGACGCCTGGCGCAACGGGCATCGCATCGGGGGTATAGAAAACCACGAGGTCAATATCGGACGAATAGTTCAGTTCGCCGCCGCCATGTTTGCCCATGGCGAGGACGATGAGGCCGGCATGCGAAACATGCGCCAATTTCTCGGCCGCCACCGCTTCCCCGATGAGCCAATCCAGCGCCGCGGCAACGCAAATATCAGCAAGGCGTGTGAGACAGCCCGTGACCGCAGCGACGTCCCAAATATCGGCAAGGTCGGCAAGCGCCGAAACCAGCGCAATCTTATTGCGCGTATGGCGAAGCACCGCCATGACATCATCGCGGCCGGAACAGGCTTTGACGGCATCGGGCAGCGCGTGCAAGAGCGCGTCGGTATACGCCTCCGCCGACGTGTCGCGCAAGGCCGCGACAACTTCCGGATAGCGTCGCAGCAGCGCGGTAAGAAACGAACTACCCTCGACAATCCGCAAAAACAGGGCGCTGTGCGTGTCAAAAATATGCGCTGTGTCGGCTGGATAGGCGGCGCGGACATCATCGAGCAGCGCACGCGCGTGCCCGCGATCATAGGGGGCAATTGTGCTGCTCTGCGCCGCAGCCACAATATCGAAAAACGCCGTCGGCTTTTGCTTTGTCGACATGAGCTTACCGCTCGCCAACCGATACGCGCAAGGTCGCCACCAACCCGTGCGGAACATTGTCTGACAACGCCAGCCCGCCTCCGTGTAATTGGGCAATCGCGTGCACCAAAGACAGACCAATGCCGGAGCCGGGCACATGTCGGCTGGGTTCCAAGCGCACAAAACGCGCCATGGCGCGCGTGCGGTCAGACGCGGCAATGCCCGGGCCCTTGTCGCGCACACAAATCTCGTAAAACACACCCTCGGGGGCTTCGTGTCGGGACAGGTCCAGCGCGATATTTTCGCCGGTGGCGGCATATTTCAGGGCGTTTTCCAGCAAATTCGCAATGGCCTGACTGATCAAGGTGCGTTCGCCGGACACAAGCGCCGCTGTTTCGGGCGCCTCTGTTTCGGGCACCGCTGTTTCGGGCACCCCGACATCGAGACGCCCGCCCATATCGTGAATGACCGGTTCGTAAAGCGCGGCGATATCTGCAACCACCGCAACCAGATCGACCTGCGCCTTGGAGCGCGCCACCGCGCCGCTTTCGAGCCGCGACAGCGACAAAATCGCAGCAAAGTTTTCCAAAAGCATGTCGATGTCTTGAATATTTTGCGCGAGTTGGTCATCGAGTTCGTCTGCCCCCGCGCGCGCCGCACCTGTTTGTGCAATCTGCGCGCGCGTGTTTTCCAACTGCCCGCGTAGCCGGTTAAGGGGGGTCCGCAAGTCATGCGCGATATTATCGGTCACCTCGCGCATGGCAGACATTAGCGTGTTGATGCGCGCGGTCATATCGTTCAGCCGGTCGGCCAGCAGGGTCATCTCATCGCCCCGGCCCGCCAGCGCCACGCGCGTTTCAAACCGCCCCTGCATGATATCGCGCAAGCTGTCGGTAATAATGTCCACCCGCGCCAAGGTGCGGCGCGCCATGAAAATACTGCCGAGCAGACCGATCAGCACCAGCACCGCCATCGCGCCGGCAAATAATTGCGCCATGGATTTGAGTTGTGCCCGCTCGGGCGCGATATCGCGCGCCACCAGCAAGGCAAGATCATCGGCGAGCACCACGACGCGCCCGCGCACGGCAAACGCATCCGGCCTGTTGCGGTCAGAATCGAGCGGCACAACGAAGGTAATCCAGTCATCCGCCGTCCGGTGGGTCTGGTCGGGGGCGGGAAATGCTGCGAGATTTCCGGCCAAGCGCGTGCCCAGCCCGTTGGCGAGAAAATAAACCATTTCGCCGCCCGCTTGCGCCCGCGCCGTGACAAAATTTTTCACCGTGTCGGCCCCTTGGGTGGCGTGCAGCCGCGAGACCACTGCCGCTTCTTGCCAGACGAGCGCATCCCCACCGCGGCTCAGCGCGCGCGCCATTTCATTGTACAAAAGTGCGAGTGTTGTGCCCGTGACCACCAGAAACACAATCAAATAGACCATCGCACCGCGAAAGGCCGAAGTCTGAAACAGGGCGCGTTGTCTAGCCATCGCCGGCCCGCATCATATATCCGGCACCGCGTATGGTGTGCAAAAGTGCGGGCGTGAAATCGCGGTCAATTTTGCCCCGCAAGCGCGAGATATGCACATCGATCACATTGGTCTGGGGGTCGAATTGATAGTTCCAGACATTTTCGAGCAGCATACGCCGCGTAACCACTTGGCCGCTATTGCGGAGCAGATATTCCAGCAACTCGAACTCACGCGGTTGCATGTCGATCGGCGCGCCTGCGCGCGTCACCGTGCGTGCCAC
The DNA here is from genome assembly GCA_913051715.1 of uncultured Rhodobiaceae bacterium. GTDB lineage: Bacteria > Pseudomonadota > Alphaproteobacteria > RS24 > RS24 > UBA7378. The sequence continues at coordinate 5,468 of CAJXCG010000050.1, read as the reverse complement.
CAGATCCACATTCAGGTCAGCGAGCGTGAGCGATGTCGCGCTTTTGCCCGCCTGACGCCGCACCAAGGCTTCCAGCCGCGCTGTCAATTCGCTGATGGCATAAGGTTTAACGAGATAATCATCGCCGCCCGCGCGCAATCCGGCGACGCGGTCTTCGACCTCGCCAAGTGCGGACAAAAACAGCACCGGCACAGTTTGGCCCGCCGCGCGCAAATGCTCTACCATGCTCAGCCCGTCGCGTTCGGGCAGCATCCGGTCGACAATCAGAATGTCGTAGCTGCCCGCTTGCGCCATATCAAATCCGACAGCACCGTCTTGCGCCCATGAGACTTGATATCCGGTGCCGGTCAGGGCTTCCATAATCAGCGCAGCGGCGGCGGCATCGTCTTCCACCAATAATATGTGCACATGTTCGGTTGCGTCCATGGCGCAACTCTAACGCTTATTCAACCTCAGATGAAGTGGGGCGTGAAAACACGCTGCGCGCGAACCAGCCTGCGGCCCCCAACAAGAATAGCGGCAACAGCCATAAAATGGCTGTGGGCCCGCCAAAGCGCGGACGAAACAGCACAAACTCGCCATAGCGCGCGGTCACGGCATCGCGAATATTCTGGTCGGTGTCGCCCGCGAGAAGGCGGGCACGCACCATGGCGCGCAGGTCACGCGCCAGCGGCGCATCGCTGTCATCGATCGATTGGTTCTGGCAAACGAGGCAGCGAAACTCGAGCGACAAGCTACGCGCGCGCGCCTCGAGTGCAGGGTCGGCAAGTGCCTCGCCCGGGTCAATGGCATGGGCAGGCAGCGCAAACATGCCGATGAGCAAAAATGCCACAATCTGCTTCATGCACCCGCTCGCGTCGCAATGCGGGGACGGCGCACGCGTCCGGCAAGCCCCAGCGTGCCGCCCAATGCCATCACAAAAGCGCCAATCCAGATAAGCGCCACAAACGGGTGATACCAAATACGCACCACGCGCTTATCGTCGACCGGCTCGCCAATCACGGCATAAAGATGACCTGCAAGATCGGTCGTAATCGCGGCCTCCGTCGTTTGGCTGCGTTCGGCCTCATAAAACCGCCGCTCGGGCAGCAAAGCGTTGCCGGTATGCGCGCCGTCGAGATAAACCAGCCGCCCCTGTTCGGATGTATAGTTTGGCCCGGCGCGCTCGCGCACCCCGTCAAAGCGCAAGGATTGTTCGCCAATGCTCAGCGTGTCGCCGGGTGCGGCGGCCACGACAAGCTCCTGGCGCCACGCCGTTGCCGCGATAATGCCGATAATCATCACCCCCAAACCGGCATGGGCGACGGGTGCCGACAAAAGCGGTGTTTGGGTGAGATTTTTGACCCGGCGCACGCGTTCAACCATATCCGTCACCGCGCCGCCAACCAGCCAGAACGCACCGCCCAACAGCACCAGCGCCAGTAGCGGCGTGCCGCTGCGCGACAGAGCAAGCCCCAACGTCACCAGCACCGCGGCAAGCGCCGCAGGTGCCAGACGCGCCGCCAGCGGCAAAAGCCGGTCATGGCGCCACGCCAGCAGCGGGCCAAGCGGCGACATTACGAGAAAGGGAATGGTGAGCGGGGCGAAAACCGCATTGAAATATGGCGCGCCGACAGAAATTTTAGGCCCGCCCAGCGCGTCCAGCGCCAACGGATAAATTGTGCCGACAAAAACCGTAACCGTGGCGGTAGCCAGGAAAATATTATTCGCCACCAACAGGGCTTCGCGGCTCACCGGTTGAAACTTGTCCGTCGGCGTGGCCGGCGCGCGCCAGCCGTAAAGCGCCAGCCCGCCGCCAGTGAACAGCGCAAGGATGGCCAGAATAAACAGCCCGCGCGCAGGATCATTGGCAAAGGCATGCACGGAGGTTAGAACGCCCGAGCGCACCAGAAACGTGCCCGCCAGCGACAGGGCGAAAGTGACGATTGCCAGCAGCAAAGTCCAGTTGATCAATGTGCCGCGCCGCTCGGCGACCAATGCGGAATGTAAAAGTGCGGTCCCGGCGAGCCACGGCATGAGCGAGGCGTTTTCCACCGGATCCCAAAACCAGAAGCCGCCCCAGCCCAGTTCGTAATAGGCCCAGTAAGACCCCAACGCGATGCCCAGCGTCAAAAACACCCACGCCAAAAGCGTCCACGGCCGCATCCAGCGCGCCCATTGCCGGTCGACCTTGCCTTCCATCAGCGCGGCGACGGCAAAGGAAAAGGTGATGGAAAAGCCGACATAGCCGGCGTAAAGCAGCGGCGGATGCGCCGCCAAAGCCGGGTCTTGCAAAATTGGGGTTAGGCCGCGCCCTTCAAACGGGGCCGTCTCAAGGCGCGAAAACGGGTTGGAGGTGAACACCAAAAACACCAGAAAGGCAATGCCCATCAGCCCTTGGACAGCGAGAATACGCGCGTGGAGGGCGTGCGGCATGGTGCGTTCACCCCATGAAAAGGCGGCGCCATAAAGCGCAAGTATCACCACCCAAAGCAGCATGGAGCCTTCGTGATTACCCCACACACCGGCAATTTTATAAACCATTGGCTTGGCGATATGGCTGTTGGCATGCACCACGGCAAGCGAAAAATCAGATACGACAAAGCTGTAGGTCAGCGCTGCAAAAGCGATCAGAACGAGGAAAAACTGCGCGCGCGCACTCAAATCTGCGACGCGCATCAAACCGGCCATGCCCGGGCTTGCGCCCGCCAGCCCCGCGCCCACCTGCGCCAGGCAAACACACAGCGCGCAAAGCAGCGCGAAATGACCAAACTCGGCAATCATTTAACCTCTGCTCCCGTTTTGCGGCCAGTTGCATCGGGATAAGCCGCATCGGAATAATCCGTGCCCGGATGGGCGGCGTCGGCTTGCCAGCGTCCGGCGGCTTTCAGCGCATCGGCAACTTCCGGCGGCATATAAGTTTCATCATGTTTGGCGAGAACCGTATCGGCAATGAACATACCAGCGTCATCAAAGCGGCCTTCGGCGACCACGCCTTGGCCTTCGCGGAACAGGTCGGGCAACATGCCGGTAAAACGCACGTCAATTTGATGTGCCAGATCGGTAATCTGAAAGCGCACATTCAGCCCGTCGCGCTGCACCGTGCCGTCGCGCACCAGCCCGCCCACGCGCAGCGCAATCCCCGCAGCGACCGGCTTTTCAGCCAATTCGCTGGGCGCACGAAAAAACACAATATTGTCTTCCAGCGCGGTCAGCGCCAGCATTGCCGCCAGCGCCAGAAACCACAGCCCCGAAATGATCATCGCCGCGCGCGCGTTTTTGGGTGACATTGTTTCCTCAAAAACTTTCTAAAAAATCTGCCCCAGTATAGGCGCTAACGCGCAAAACTGAACATGTCCATAAAGCCGCATCTTGCACCCATTATGGCGCAGGCACAGCAACGCCGGAATCCGCTTCAGAATCGAGCGCGGCAATCTCGCGGTCGAGCATGGCCGCCAATGGCACACCATCGGGTATTTCCGCACGCAGCGCGACAAAAGCCGCACGCGCGCGCGCACTGGCCCCCTGTTGACGCAGCGCAATCGCATACCAGAACCCGGCCTGCAAATTTTCACGCCCGTCCGCCCGCGCAGCTTCCAGCAGATCAAAGGCGGCCGCACTCACAACCCCGCCATCCTGCTCGATCAGTGCAACCGCCAGCCCGGTTAACGCCTCGCTATCGGCTTCGCCCAGCGCAATAAGACGCTGCCAAGCATCGGCGGCTTTCCCATGCTCGCCCACCCCCTGGCGCAAACGCGCCAGCAAGCGCCAGCCTTGCGCGTCATTGGGTCGGCTACGCAATTCCGCCTCAAGTCGGGCGCGCACGGCGTCGGGCGGCAAATTTTCAACCGGCCCCGCCAAACGCGCCGCCAAGGGTTGATCCGGCATGTCCGGTCGGCCCAGAGCAAGGTAAAACGCCACGCTCAAAAGCGGCACACCGATGAGTACACACGAGGCCACCCATCGATTCCCATCGGCTTGCGCGGCGCGCAGCGGCGCAACGAGATACCAGCCCGTACCCATCGCCAGCACAGCCGCCGCAGACCAGAAAATCCAGATGCTCAAAACCCCAACACTCAAAATCAGTCCGAAAAGCCGACAAAACGCACCATCTCATCAATGGGTGCGCGCGGCGTTTCCAGCGTGTTGATGGGCGCGTCGGGATCGGCATAACCCAGCGCAAGACCGCAAAAAAACGTCATGGTGTCGGGAATATCGAGGAATTTTTTCACCGAAGGTGCCCAGATCGCCCAAGCCTCTTGCGGGCATGAATGTAACCCCCGCTCGCGCGCCAGCAGCATGATCGACTGGATCATCATGCCCATATCCGACCATTGGCCTTCTTGCATGGTTTTATCCAGCGCGAAAAACATGGCGCACGGCGCGCCGAAAAATTCGAAATTGCGCGCCATTTGGGCCATGCGGCCGAGCTTGTCCTCGCGTGCCACACCGATAGTGGCATACATGCGCTCGCCAATATCGCGGCGGCGCGTATTATACGGATCGGCCAGGTCAGGCGGATATATGTGATATTCCGAGCCTTCACCACCCGGATTTTCGGTCATTTTTTCTTTGATTTCACCGATGAAACCGGCCAGTTCCGGCCCTTGCACCACCCAAGCATGCCACGGCTGCAAATTGCCACCCGACGGCGCGCGCAGCGCTTTGTTGACAATGTAGCGGATATCGTCTTCCGGCACCGGCTTATCCAGAAATGCGCGGCAGGAAAACCGTGTCTCGAGCGCATCGCTGACCGAGCGCGCTTCGGTTGTAAGTCGGGACATGTCAAAACCTCCAGATGTGCCGGAGCATATCATAACGTCGCCAGATGACCAGTGGCGCAGCGCGTGATGCGTCAGCTCGTATCGGGCACCGGAAGTATGAGGGTGAATATCGCGAACGCAATGCGCCCACCGACAATCGGGCCGCCGCGCGGTGTCACCACAAGCGGGGTCTGCGCCCAAATGGCTTCGGGCGGGTTGGCCAGTTACCCGATGGCGGCAACTGGTCTTGACGCGCCCAGAAAGGCCAACTCCAAGCAAGTGCTTGCGCCTCCGTTTCAGAAATTGTCGTTAGGGCTTTAAGAACTTTCCTCTGAACCTTTTTCGTCTGCGACGTGAGCCAACCGACGTTCAATTTTAGAGAGGATTTCGCGCCTGGTTTTAGCGTCATTAGCCGTTCTATTATTGAGTTTATCTTGTGTTTCGATACGCAAAAGCTTCTCCAACGTCTGGATCAAGAGGGCAATGATGCGAACATAGCGTTCATAGGCCTCCGATATCTCGTCGACATTTTCGGGCAATTTGCGACGAAAATTTTCGAGGTCCGTCAGTAGCAAAGTGTGTAATAAACGAATTTTTCTGTGATTTGCTGGTTTCGGCATTTTTTTGATTATTATGACCGACGCCCATTTAAGAAGAACTCCAATCATCGATTAAACTATCAAACGAGCGACACGGGAGTCAAGTTTTTTTTAATTTAATTTCAAT
>CAJXCG010000049.1 GCA_913051715.1 uncultured Rhodobiaceae bacterium | reverse complement strand
TGGACAAGTTTTGAACTTGCAACCGAAGACGACCGGGTGGCATTTTATCTCGCCGCCATTTTCGGCCCCCTCACCGCACTATGTATTGTGAACTGGCCGCTCTACACCCTGGCAGGCAGCTTCGCCAAAACCAGCCGCGCCGCGGTCAAACGTCATTTTGGTGGCTTGTTTCACGATGTCGAAGACCCCGAACCCGCCCGCGCGCTGGCGCACGCGCTGAAAACTTAGGGTTTCAGCGACGAAGACGGGCCGCTCAACTTCGCACGCATCGACATTACAAATCATGCCGAAGGCAATTATCGCGACTGCGGGTTTCGGTTTTTCAATGTCGATTACCGCACACTGAAACGCGATGGGCGCGGGCGACCGCGCGAGCACAGCGATCATTATTTCGTCATGCAGGTGGATGTGCCGCAGGCGTTTTCAGAAAAAATCATCATCCGGCGCGATTACGGACGCTTTGTGAACTGGCTGCGCGGGTTCTTCAACCAACAAAAAACCGTCCATTTCGACCATCCCGCATTTGAGAAAAAATATGAGGTCTATATTGACGGCGAAAAAGACGCGCTCGAGGCGTCAATGGCGACCGCGCGCAAACTGATCACACCGGCATTTTGCGACAATTTGCTGGCGATCGACAAATTATTCGGCAGCGGCATGTTTGGCTTTGCCGGATCGCAGGCGCTGTTCGAGAACGGCAAATTCACCCTTATGATCGACGATATTGTCGACATTACCGACCCGGGCATTGGCGAAATGGCGGCTCCGAAAAAAGTGGATGAGGCATGCCGCAAAATGATCGAACGCCTTGCCATGGTGCCATTGACCATCGACTATCTCCACGGCGACCGCTGAAACGCGGGTTAGTTTACGCCCAAATCAACTTCAAGATGCGAGATGGCATTGACGAAATTATTCGGCGCGTGGCGCTGATTGCCCGTCCACGCAACATTCGGAAAACGGTCGAGAATACGCCGATAGGCGGTTTCAAGCTGCATATTGGCAATGCGCTGGCCCAGACACACATGCGGGCCGGTGCCAAAGGCGAGGTGGTCGTCAACATTATTGCGGTGCATGTCCATGCGGTCGGGGTCGACAAACACATCCGGGTCGCGGTTGGCCGCGCCGTAATACATGACGACTTTTTCGCCGGGCATAATTTGCTGGCCGGAAAACTCGGCCTCGGCCAGCGCCGTGCGGCGCATATACATAACCGGCGTCACCAGACGCAGCGCTTCGGGCACCATTTTCGGCACCAGATTCGGGTCATCCAGCAGCATTTGTTTTTGGTCTTGAAACTGCGTCAAGAGCCGCATGGTGCCCGATAGCGAATTGCGGGTCGTGTCATTGCCGGCAAAAATTATCAGCAGCCACGAGCCGTCCAGATAAGACTGGTTCATCGGTTCGCCATCAACTTCCGTGGTGGCAATCACGGTCAGAAGATCGTCGCGCGGATTGCGGCGGCGGTCTTCCAGCACTTTCTGGCCGTAGCGGAACATTTGCCGGATATTCCAGAGGAATTTCATGATGAAAAGCGGGGTCACTTTGGCGTCGGGGTCGGTGACGATATATTGGGAAATTTCAAGATAATGCATCCAGCGCACGATTTTCGGGCGGTCTTTTTCATCAATCCCCAACATTTCGCACAAGGTGTACATGGGCAGCCATTCGGAGAAATTCGTCACCAGATCGACCTTGCCGTCATTTTTACGCGCCTTGGCTTCCATATTGTCCAACAGACGATCCACCTCCCGCTCGACGCTTAATTGCAGCCGCGCGATATAATCGGGGGTGAAAAACGGCCGATGCGCCATCCGCAACGGAATATGAAAAGGTTGATCCATATTGATCATGGAGTTCAACGCCGCCGAGCGCAGGCGTTTGGGCCCGGCTGCCTTTTCGCTATAACCCATCAAAATGCCGCCCGTGCCGGAGGAAAATGTTTTGGCATCAAGGTCGCATTTTTTGACATCTTCGTGGCGCGTCAACGACCAAAAGCCCGCGACATCGGTTTCGGCCGGCGGCTGCCACCAGGCAACGGGGGCTTGCGACCGCAATTTGTGAAACCATTCATAAGGCTGGCCGTGCTCGGCAAACGCCATCAAATCCATCAGGTCGAAACCGTCGGGGGTCTGATATTTGATATGCGCGGGGCGATAGCTGTTATCTTCCGCATCAATAATATCGGAAAGCGTTTGCATTTTGGTCTCCCTCGGCTCTATCTCAGGCAGTTTGGTCAGGCGAGAATATAAAGCCCTGGCCATTCTCATCAAGGTGAAAAAATGCTGCGCCTGATCATACAGGCTTACAGCGCTGCCCAGCCCAAACCGCCAATAATCAGCAGCAAATAGGCCCCGGGCAGTGAGATAAGATTTTTATGGCCCGTCACATAAAGCCCGATAAATACCGCTGCCCCCAAAAAACTCATAATAATTATCGGCACCGCTACAAGCGCCGCGTCGGGATTGTTGGCGACGTAAAAAAGCGTGAGCGCGCTCACCAAAAGCTGCACACTAAATGCATCCCACGAAACGGCGGAAAGCGACTTGGTTAAGCCTTCCATCTCCGCCGCATTGATATTACCGAGATATATTTTACGCCCCCAAATACCGTGGATAATCGTGGCCGCCAAAGCCACACCCCCGGCACTCATCCAAAGCCAATAAGTCATGCAAAATCTCCCGTTTTCGAGTGTAAGACCGGACACGCACGCAACACAAGAGCGGGTTTTGCTTGAACCTGCGCGCAGGAGTTTTATAAACCTTGCTTGTATTGAGACGGAGAGGTGCCGGAGTGGTTGAACGGGGCGGTCTCGAAAACCGTTGTGCGCGCAAGCGTACCGAGGGTTCGAATCCCTCTCTCTCCGCCATAATTCAACTACGCGGTCAGATGTGACTTTTAAAATTTATGCTTCATCCGCCGGGCGCACTTCCCAGAAGCAGACGTCAACTTCCTTGGTCAGGATATCAATATCCCAGAGCACATAATTGACCGCACCATTATTACACGCATCCGTGAAATAGACGCGCAGCTTTGCTTGTGCGCGGGTAAACGTGCCCATATGCGGCGTGCTAATCAGCGTCCCGTCTTCCAAAAAAGTGCGCGCTTCGCCGACAAGCGTGCCACGGGTGCGGTCTTGTGTATGCGCCCGCAGCTCATGTGTGCAAAAAACCGAGCCGTAGCCGTCAACCTTGCCTTCGAAATCAAACGAGGCGGTGTCTTCGCCCAAAGTCATTCTGGTAATTTTGAGGGTGCCGCGACCGTCGGGGTTTGAAAGATCCATCATCCACTCCTACCCAAATTGGCTGAACTTCGTTAAAATGGTCACAGGCTTTTGTTGCAGGATTTTTACCTCCTGCACAAGAATGCGCCCGCGACCGCGAATATTGATTACGTTACACTGTTTTGTCATTAACCGGATACAAACTGATCGTCATATTTATGGAGTTGCGAATGTCTAAACAAATTCAAGTGTTTTACGAATTGGAAGTGCTGGAGGGCAAAGCCGATGAACTGCGCGACATTGCGCGCCAAATGGTCGCTTTCAACCAACAGGGCGAACCCGAGACGCTGGTTTACAATGTGTATATGAGCGAAGACGATAAGCTGTTCACCTTTCTGGAAACATGGGCAGACAGCGCGGCCGGCATTTTTCACGCAGACCGTTTCGCCAAAGGCGATTTTGTTGCCCAAGTTCTAGAACGCACCGGCGCGGCGCGGCTGTGCATGTATGGCGATGTATCCGACGAGATGAAAAGCTGGGCAGCCGACAATGGCTTCGATGTGGAATACGCACCCCGCATTGACGGCTTTGTCAGATAGGCGGCTTTGCTGAACGGCGAGGCACACCCGGGTTTTGGGTTGCCCATGATTAAGGTCTCAAAGAGTTTGTAAATGCGTTTAATTCTTGTCGGTCTGGTGGTTGTCGGTTTTGTTTTCAATCCGGTTCTTTCACCTGCCGCCGCGTGGGGCCAGACCGGGCATCGCGTGACGGCAGCGATTGCCCAAGCGCATCTGGGGTCTGCCGCGCGCGCCGAGATTGCCGATGTGCTGGGCACCGAAACGCTGGTCGAAGCCTCGACCTGGCCGGATTTTATGCGCTCCGACCCGCGTCCCTTCTGGAAGGTGAGTTCACCGCCATGGCACTATGTCACCGTGCCGGACGGCAAAACCTATGCCGAGGTGGGCCCGCCACCCGAAGGCGATGCAGTGACAGCCTTGGCGAAGTTCACGGAAATATTGCGTGATCCGACAACCTCGCAGGCCGACAAAGCGCTGGCGTTAAAATTCACGGTTCATATTATCGGTGATTTGCACCAGCCATTTCATGCCGGCAATGGCCTTGATCGCGGGGCCACGCAGGTTAAGGTGAGGTTTTTCGGGCGCGCGACGCACCTGCACCGCGTTTGGGACAGCGATATTATCGACGCCCAGAAATTCTCCTATTCCGAACTCACGCAAATTTTGATGAACAAAATAACCGACGATGATATCCAAAAATGGCAAACCGCCGACCCGCTGGTGTGGATCGGTGAAGATGTTGCCCTGCGCCTGGGGCTTTATCCAGATGGAAACTCCTTGAAATACGCCTATGTTTTTCAGCACCGCGACACAATATACCGTCGCTTGTCGCAGGCCGGAATCCGCATGGCCTATTATTTGAACGCGCTATATGATGACGCAAATTAGCCGCTCCCATCGCGCAAGGGGGCCTTCGAGGTCGTGCTACCATGTATTTTGATATCGAAAAGCTGACAAAAACATTCGGCACGCGCACAGCGCTGGACAAGGTGAGCATCAAAGCCCAGCACCCGGAAATGATCGGCGTGATTGGCAGGTCGGGTGCGGGAAAATCAACATTGCTGCGCTGCATCAACCGTCTGACGGATGCCGATAGCGGGCGTATCATTGTCGACGGCACCGATCTCACTTGTCTGGCAGGCCGCGACCGCCGCCTCTGGCGGGCGCGATGCGCGATGATATTCCAGCAATTCAATCTCGTGCCCCGCCTTGATGTCGTGACCAATATTTTATGCGGCACGTTAAGCCGGCGACCGGTTTGGGCCGGATTGTTTAATTTCTTTTCGCGTGACGATATAGATCGCGCGGTTGAATTGCTGCACCACCTGAGCCTTGAAGACCACGGCCTTGATCGGGCCGGGAATTTGTCGGGCGGGCAGCAGCAGCGTGTCGCCATCGCCCGCGCGCTGATGCAAAACCCCGATATTATCTTGGCCGATGAACCCATCGCTTCGCTCGATCCGCGCAATGCCGAACAGATCATGCAAATTCTGCACGACATTAACCGCCAAGAAAACAAGCTGGTCTTGGTCAATCTGCATTCGGTCGATATGGCACGCCGGTTTTGCGACCGCATCATCGGGTTGCGTCAGGGGCGGGTGGTTTTTGACGGCCCGGTCGATGCGCTGGACGATCGTGCTGTCGCTGCCATTTACGACGGTGCGCGCGCCGATGCCGCCATGGCCGCTAGTGTTACTGCAAATCTTGAGGAACGCCATGATCCCCTATCTGCTTAAACTCGCAGTGTTTGTTACCCTGTCTTTCACATCGACCGCGCACGCGCTCGACAGTTTCCGCATCGGGCTTTTGGGCGGGGAAAACGCGCAAGACCGGCTTTCGCGGCTCAGCTGCCTGCAAGAAAAAGTCGAGGCCGAACTTGGCGTGCCCGTCAAAATGTTCACACCAGCCGATTATAACGGCGTGCTTCAAGGGCTGCTGGGCGGTACGATCGACATGGCCGGCTTGGGCGCTTCGGGCTATGCGAAAGTCTGGCTGAGCGACCCGCAAGCCATCATTCCTGCGGTCACGCGCATCAATAAGGGCGGCGGCTTCGGCTATCACTCGATCGCATTTGCCCGGCGCGATAGCGGCATCAACTCGCTCGCCGATATGCGCGCGCGGGTTTTCGGATTTGGCGATCCCAATTCGACATCGGGATATCTCATCCCCGCCATCGAAATACCGCAGCTGGGCTACGACATGACGCCCGGCGTTTATTTCGACGATGTGAAATTTACCGGCGGGCATGAGCAAACCATCATCGCCGTCAAGAATGGCTCAATCGACGCGGGCGTCGTCTGGTCTGACGGGCTGGGCGCGTGGGAAGACGGGCATAATTCGGGGGCCTTACGCAAGGCCGTCGATGCCGGTTTGGTCGATATGAATGATTTTGTTGAAATCTGGCGTTCCAAACCCATTCCGGAGGGGCCAATGGTTTTTCACCGCTCGGTGCCCGAAGATATTCGTGAGCGTCTGACGCTCATGCTGCTCGACATGCCAAAATCCGACCCCGAATGCGCTTATAATGTCATGGCCGGAGAGGCCGAGGGCTATCGGCGCGTTTCGCATGAGAATTATGACAGCGTTGTCGAAGCGCGCCGGCTGAAAGCCGCGCAGTAAATTCAGGCCAGCCGGGTGACCCTTACAAGCGCCAATTACAGGTCTATGCGACACCGCAAGCAGCTTTACAGTTTTTTGCTGACGGCGCTGGTCGGGGTTCTTTTCTTTGCCGCTTTTGGCGTCACCGAAGATCGAAATGCCGGCGACTTCCTATCCGGCTTCACCCGAATTCTCGACTTTCCATCCGAACTGGTTGCCGAGTCTGCAGCCAATGCACGCGGCTTGCCTGCGCTGATGGTCGGGTTTTTACCCGCGCTCATAGAGACACTGAACATTGCCATAACCGCCACGCTCATCGGCAGCACCGTGGCGATGCTGGGCGCATTGTTTGCCGCCCACGGGCTCATGCCGTCGACACTGAGCGTGCTGACCATGCGCCGGATTTTTGACCTGCTGCGGGCGATCCCCGAGATTGTGGTCGCGCTGGTTCTGATTTTTGTTCTCGGCGGTGGCCCCGTGCCCGCCATGATTGCCATTGCCCTGCATACAATCGGCTCGCTCGGCAAACTTTTTGCCGAGATCAACGACAATGCCGACTTACGCCCGATTCAGGGTCTCAGCGCGACCGGCGCAAGCTGGTTCCAGACAATGTGGTTCGGTCTTTTGCCGCAAACGATGCCGGGATATTTCAGCTATATCCTGCTGCGGCTCGAAGTGAATATTCGCGCCTCGGCAATTCTCGGCTTTGTTGGCGCGGGCGGGATTGGCTATGAATTCAAAAATGCCATTACCTGGGGACAGGGGCGCTATGATGATGCCGCCGCGCTGTTTTTGATGCTATTTGCGACCATTATTATTCTGGACGCTGCCTCGGGTCGTATCCGCAAAACACTTTCGGAGGGTGGGTGATATGACCGATGCATCGCATAAGACGGCATTAAACATCCACCGCCACATGCGCGCGCGCGTGGTCGCCGCCGCTGCGCTGCCATTGTTGACATTGTTCTATTTGGCCTATGTGGGCTTTGCTTTTGACGTTCCCAAACTCATGCGCGAGGCCGAGGGCCGCAATGCCGCCATTTTGCTGCGCGATGCCAGCCATTACAAAATTCACGTCGACACACCCGCCGGCCAGATCAAGCCGTCCGTATCGGTCGAGGGGGAACGCAAAGGGCGGTACGCCGACGACCGGCTTCCGGCATGGGTTGAACCCGGCACAACGCAGACCATTATTGATTTGGGCGCGGACGGGTCGGTAAGCGTGCGCCCCACAATAACGACGATTTTCACCGCCGATGGGCAATTTGAAATTCTGCGCGACGGGCGCAAATTACGCCTTGTCACCGCGCCGGATATAGTGCCCGAAAATATGCGCGTTGGCCCGCGCCGCATCACGCTGACGGGCGACAATAGCCGCGTCACCATCACGCCGCGCGGGACGCTGGTCTATCGCTATTTCTTTGGCTGGGAGATGTTTTGGTTCGCCCGCGACAGCCGCTTTGCCGATATGTCTTTGGCGACACTCATGCGGGTTGCGGCGGTGGGCGACAGGGTCGACCCGGAACACACCAATGTCCGGGTGATGCTGTCAGACATCTGGCACAATCCGGTCTGGCGTCATAATGAAGTGGTCTGGGCCATTGGCGAAACGCTGCTCATGGCATTTTTGGGCACGCTTGGCGGTGCGATATTGGCGACGCCGCTGGCGCTTTTGGCGGCGCGCAACATTAACCCACTGGCACCTGTGCGCGCGTTCATCCGCCGTGTGCTTGATTTCGTGCGCGGCGTGGACGCATTGGTTTGGACCATTGTGTTGGCGCGGGCCTTTGGCCCCGGCCCGATGACCGGCGCATTGGCGATTATGATTACCGATGCGGGCGGTTTGGGAAAACTGTTTTCCGAGGCCGCAGAAAGCGCAAACCAGCGCACCCTCGAGGGCGTAAAATCAACCGGAGCCGGATCAGCACCCCTGCTGCGTTTTGGGCTATTGCCGCAAATTTTGCCCGTACTGGTCAGCCAAACACTGTATTTATTTGAGAGCAATATTCGCTCGGCCACCATTGTCGGGGCCATTGTGGGCGGGGGGATCGGACTTTTGATCACCCAAAGTCTTGCCACTCAAAAAGACTGGGAAGAAGTTGCCTATTATCTGAGCCTTATCATTGTCATGATAATGTTTGTCGATCACCTATCAAGTCGGCTGCGATTGTGGTTGATCCACGGAGACAAATAATTTTTGTCTTTCGATTTAATATTTTTGAAAACTTACAGTCAAATAACTGAGAAATTTGAAGCGCACAACGCATGCAAGGAAGTTTTTTTTCAAAGGATATTTCTTATGCGCTTCTTTCTCCCCCTCCTCCTATGTTTTAGCTTTATCGCCATATCCACACCGTCTTCGGCGCAAGTCGTAACCGGCGGTCTGCGCGCCGAAGTGATCGACGCTTCCGGCAAGGGCGTTGCCGGTTTGCCTATTGTCATTACGGACACGTCGACCAATAAAAAATACACAGGGACCACCAATGCAAGTGGGTCCTTTATCAAAAACTTCCTGCCAACATCCGGCAGCTATAAAATTGAGGTCGACGCAGCGGCGGAATATGTCTCGGTCAAAGACGTCGTCGTCAAAGCGGGTTCGACAAACACTGTTAGGCTCGTCGCTAAATCGGGCGATGTCGACGAAGTGATTGTCACCGCCAATGCGTCCAATGTCGGGCTAAGTGCCGTTGGGCCGAAGGCGACATTCACGCTGGAAGATTTGAACCGTATCCCGGCCGTTGGCGGCGACATTAAAGACGCCTTGGCCACCGACCCGCGCATCTATATCCCGGGTACGGGGGGACGCGCAATTCAGTGTGCGGGTGGACACAACCGAGCCAACACGCTCACACTGGACGGGATTGCCAATGACGATACATTTGGACTGAATTCCAACGGTTATCCGGTCAACCGCCAGCCCTTCCCAATCCTCATGGTCGATCAAATGAGCATGGAAATCGCGCCGTTTGACGTTGAGTATGGTCACTTTACAGCGTGTAACATCAACGTTCTGACGCGCTCTGGCTCGAATGAGTTTAAGGCGATTGTTGACCGTAAGTTCCGGCCAACAGACTATAATGGTGACAAAGTTGGCGACACGGCTGTCGACAAACCTGAAAAAATCGACAATGTCTCGGCATTCTTATCCGGCCCTATCATCGAAGACAAATTGTTCTTTGCCTTTTCTTATGAAGACCATGAAGAAGGTGTCGCCGCGATTACCCGCGGCCCGGGACTGCTGCTCGATACAGCCACGCAAAGCGATGCCATCACAGCGAATGATGTGTCACAAGTTCAGTCAATCGCGCAATCGGTTTACGGCGTTAACGCGGGCAATGTCGCCGGCAGCGGGGCAACGGAAACCGAGACGACCTATTTTAAATTGACGGGTTTTATTGACGACGTTCACCGCTTCGAGGCCTCGTATCTCGACACGGAAGGCAGCAATCCGAACCTGCAAAACAAAGGCAAGTTCGGCAGCGACGACACGCTGTCTTTGTCTTCCAGTCACTACAATACAGACGAAGAAATGCAGACATTACAGTTGAAACTCTTCTCTGACTGGAGCGATACGCTGTCGACCGAGTTTAGCTACGCCCAGCGCGAAACCGATAAGCTCGTCGCGTCAAACGGTCAATTTGCCGAAACGACGATCAAAACAAGTGGTGGCGGCAACATTCAAATTGGATCCGACCGTTTCCGTCACGCCAACGCGTTGACCCAGGAAACTGAAAATTACAAAGCCAAGGTTTCCAAAATCATGGGCGATCATGTGATCAAGGCCGGCTACGAATACGACTATTATGATGTTTACAACATTTTCGTCGAGCGTTCCTTGGGTGCCGTGACCTATGACTCGATTACGGATTTCCAAAACCAAAATGCGTCCGATCTCGAAGTTCGGTTGCCCGATAGCGGCGTTGCCAAAGACGGCGCGGGCGTCTGGGATCGCGAATTGCACACAATGTATATTCAAGATGACTGGCAAGTGAACTCAGACTTGAGCGTGATACTTGGACTGCGCCTTGACCGCTATGAAAGCAGCTTCAAGCCGCGGGAAAACCCAGCTTTTGTTACGGCAAACGGGATTTCCAACTCCAAGTTCATTGATGGCCTGGATCATTTGTCACCGCGCGTCGGCCTTACCTACACCCCCAATAGCAATTTCACGCTACGGGCAGGTTATGGCGAATATACCGGCGGTGATCCGAGTGTCTGGATTTCAAACGTGGCGTCAAACACCGGCTTTGTTGCCAAAAACACGAATGACTCCACCGTTGCAGATTTTGCCAATTTCGACCTCTTAAATCTGCCGACCGCTGTTGTAAACAGTGCCAAAACGGCCGCCTCAGCAGGCGGGGGTTCGATCGACGCGATCGCCGCCGATTATGAACTGCCCTATATCAAGAGGCTGTCGCTCGGGGGTCAATATGAGTGGGACGGTTATACCTTTACCGCCGATTATTTGATCACTGAATCGATCAACCCAAATATTGTCATTCCGACAGATTTGACCGCAACCGGCTCACTGGTTGCCGCTCCGACCGGCACTGCGCCCGATGGCAGCCCGATTTACGGTGGCGAAACCAGTGAGTATTTCCTCCTGAAAAATAGTGATAAGGAGCCGAGAGGGTCTCAAATCGCTCTGAACTTGAAGAAAGACTGGAGTTGGGGTGAAAACGACTTTAGCGCTTCCATCGGCATGGCGAACACCAAAATGGACGTTGTGTCTGCGCTAACTTCATCGCGTCACGTTTCAAACTTCCGGAGTAACGTGCATACAGATCCGTTGGATCCGGCCTTGGGTCAGGCACCTTACAGCCGTGACAAGCGCGAGACGTTGTCGTTCTCATGGACGCGGAATTTCTTCCCAGACCTACCAACACAGGTCAGTTTCTTTGCACAGCAAAACTCAGGCAAGCACTACAACTATACTTTCAGCACTGCCAACAACATTTTCGGCACGCTGGAAGCAAAACGCGATGCCCACCTGCTGTACATCCCGGAAACGATCAACTGTAGCAGTCTGGCCGCAGATAGCGTGGTAACCTTTGCCAACGCGTCGACGTGTAACAGCTTCAAATCTTTTGTGGACGACAATGGCCTGGCGAAATACGCCGGGTCGAATGTGCCGCGCGGCGCAGGCGAGGATCCAAGCTCGACACGCATCGACATGCGTATCAAACAGTACTTGCCGGTTCCTTCACCAACCTATTATGGCAAGCTGGCCGTCGTGTTTGATGTCTATAATCTCGCTAACTTCCTCGACGAAGATCGCGGGCTGGTTAAGACGTTTTCGCATAATAATAGCGGCAACCTAGACGTGATCACCGCAACGATTTCGGGCAATAAGTTTAGCTATGACAGCTTCAACTCGAAATCGTCCACGATCAGCTCAAACGAATCGACCTACAAACTTGCTCTGTCGATCCGTTACGAATTCTAAGAACCTGAAGGTTTTTGACACAAGAAGGCGGGGGCATTGCTCCCGCCTTTTTTGTGCCTGGAAAATTCGCCCAGCGCGCAAATTTAGGCCTAGGCAATAAATGTGCGTCAAATGACACGGCTGGGCGTTTCGTGTAGGATTTGGGCAATTTCATAACAAGGTGATCACTGATGCGCGCACTTATGGTTGAAGAACTCTTGCCCGAATTTGGCGGCTGCAGACTGGCCGAGGGGCTCGACCCGCCCACCCCGGGGCCGGATGATGTGCAGGTCAAAATTCACGCGGCCGCGCTCGGCTTCCCCGATTTGCTGATGACGCATGGCGGCTACCAGCACAAACCCGAACTGCCGTTCACGCCCGGCACGGAAATGGCAGGCGAGGTCACGGCGCTGGGCCAAAACGTCACGGAATTTAAAATCGGCGACCCGGTGGTCGGCGGCAGTTTGGGTGG
>CAJXCG010000048.1 GCA_913051715.1 uncultured Rhodobiaceae bacterium | reverse complement strand
TCGGACTCGCACAAATCAAGCGGCCCGTATTTTTCTTCAGCACCGCCAACCTCATGGCGATAGGCCAGCGCATGCGCCAGAAAAACGCGTTCCTCGTGGCGAATGCCGGAAAACGGTGCTGTCAGCACGACGCGGCGGACCGTTTCGGCCCGCCAACTCGGATGACTGGCCCAAGCGACATCGGATATCAGACACCCGGCTTCGCGCAACCGCGAAAACGCTTTATTATTGCCCAGCGTCCAGTTTGGGTTTTTGAATAATTTCGACGACCATAATGCCAGTTCGTGCCCGTAATCTGCCGATTTGCACAGACGCTCGGCCATTTCCTCACACGCCAGCAAAAGCGGGTCGAGGGCGCGATATTTGGGTTTAAGTATCGAATACAGCATACCCTCGCGCACCGCATTGGCCGAGACCACGACATTATTGGGCTGGATCCGCGCCATCAGATGTTTCAGCACGAGCGCGGCAATCGGCAGACCCGCGCGACGATTGCTTGACGATGCTTCGAGCTTCAGGGCTTGGCCGTTCTTCATGGCCGAAATTTTTTCCGAAAACTGCATCATTTCATCGCTGGCAATTTGGTACTGGTGGAGCACTTGCAACGGATATTTGGTGCGCGCCATGTGCACTTTAGCCAAATTCCGCCACGTGCCGCCGACAATGTAGAGCGGCCGATTTTGCCCGGATTTAAGCCACTTCAAATCCACGAGCGCCAACTGGATAATCTCCGACATGGTAGCGCGGTTGTTCTTTGAATATTCGCGCAACGCCAAAACACCCAGCGGCAGCGTTGCCCATTGCATGGTTTTGCCGTCCTTGACCCGCGCCAGTTCGAGGCTACCGCCGCCAAGGTCTGCGACAATGCCATTGGCCCCGGGAATAGCCAGCATCACGCCGTCAGCGGAATATTCCGCCTCTTCCTGGCCGCTCAAAACGCGGATTTTATGGCCCAGAATTTCTTCCGCTTCGGCCACAAATTCGGCACTATTTTCCGCTTCCCTCACCGCCGCCGTGGCAAAGGCCGCCAAATTTTGAATACCAAGCCGCTCCGCGATCGCGCGAAATCGGTGAAATGTCATCAGGGCAAGTTTATACGGCTCGCCTTCTATGCGGCCCGTGGCCGACACCGCCTCTCCCAAGCGACAAAAAGCGCGCTCGTTATAAATCGGCAATGGCGTGCGTGCAGAGCCGCTATAGCCGACCAGACGCACGGAGTTCGAGCCGATATCCAGAACGCCCAGCGGCGCGTCCGGTCGCAGCGTGCCCAGCCGGGTGAGAGCATCGGCGAATTTTTCTGTTCGCACGCGCGCCATGTCTAGCCTTTATTCCCGCCGACTTTGGCGAGTTTTGATTTTTTGCCCTTTTTACCTTCGCCGCGTCCCGACAGGCTGGGATTGGTCATAAAATATTCATGTGCGTTCACGCCCGCGTCCTCTTTGCCCGGCACAATACGCGCGAAACTGGCGTCCGGCTTCATTACCCAGCTTTGCTCATTATCGGCCAGATTAATCTCCATGATTTGGTTCAAAACCTGCGCGTGCACTGTCGGGTTCAAAATCGGCGTCAGCACCTCAACGCGGCGATCAAGATTACGCGGCATCCAGTCGGCGGACGACAAAAAGACCTTCGCTTCGGGCGATGGTAGCCCATGCCCGTCGCCAAAACACACAATGCGCGAATGTTCCAGAAATCGCCCAATAATGCTTTTGACGCGAATATTCTCACTGAGCCCAGCGACGCCAGCACGCAAACAACAAATGCCGCGCACGACCAGATCGATCTGCACACCCGCGGCGGAGGCATCATAAAGTGCGTCGATCACCTGCGCGTCGACCAGCGAATTCATTTTCGCCCAAATCGCAGCGGGACGTCCGGCCTCGGCGTGCTTGATCTCATTGGCAATGCGCTGCATCAGCGATTTTCGCAGTGTGAGCGGCGACATGGCCAATTTTTTCAAATCCACAGGCTCGGCATATCCGGTGAAGAAATTAAACACTTCCGCCGCGTCGCTGGCAATTTCGCGATCGCATGTGAACAGCGACAGGTCAGTATATACCCGCGCTGTCTGCGGATGGTAATTGCCCGTGCCCAAATGCACATAGGTTTTCATATTGCCACTCTCACGGCGCACAACAAGACTGACTTTGGCATGCGTTTTGAGTTGCAAGAAGCCGAACACCACCTGAACGCCCGCGCGCTCCATGTCGCGCGCCAGACGAATATTCGCCGCTTCGTCAAATCTGGCTTTTAACTCAACCAGCGCCGTTACGGATTTACCAAGCTCGGCCGCCTCGATCAGGGCTTTGACGATCGGACTGTCCTCAGAAGTTCGGTACAATGTCTGCTTGATGGCAACAACATCGGGGTCTTGCGCGGCTTGGCGAATAAACTGCACCACCACGTCGAAACTCTCATACGGGTGGTGGACGAGAATATCCTTGGCACCAATCGCCGAAAAACAATTCCCGCCATGCTCGCGGATACGTTCGGGAAAACGGGCGCTGAAAGGTTTAAATTTAAGCTCTGTCGGGCCATGCGCGATAATTTGCGCGGTTTGGGCCAAACCGACCAGGCCCTCGACGAAAACCACATTGCGCGGGTCAACTTCCATCTCGTCAATCACCAAACGCCTGAGCGAGTCCGGCATGGAGGCGTCGATTTTCAGCCGGATAACCGAGCCGCGGCGGCGCCTTTTCAGGGCGCTTTCAAAAAGCTGAACGAGGTCTTCGGCCTCTTCCTCAACCTCGATATCGCTGTCGCGGATGATGCGGAACACGCCCTGACCCAGCACATTATAGCCGGGGAATGTGCGTTCAATGAACAACGACACCACAGTTTCGAGGCGCACGAAATGTAACTCAGAACTGTTTTCCTGCTTCGGTAAAAGAATGAACCGGTCAAGCTGCTGCGGAATGAGCAGCAGCGCGTTCATGCGGTTATTGTCGTGCACCCGGCTCAACTGCAAAGCCAGCGCGAACCCAAGATTGGGAATAAAGGGAAAGGGGTGAGCCGGATCTATCGCCAGCGGCGTCAGTACGGGAAGCACTTGGTCGAGAAAATAATTCTCCAGCCAGCTCAGCTGATCCGGCGCGAGTTCGGATTCTTCATGCACAAAAATGCCGACATCGCGCATTTCCTCAAGCAGCTTGGTCAGCACTTTTTGCTGGTCATCCATCAGCGCATTGGCAAATTCGGTGACCCGCTCCAATTGCTGCGCCGGGGTCAGATCGTCTTGGCTTTTAACCTCAACTCCGGCATTTGCCTGCCCCACAAGACCCGCCACGCGCACCATAAAAAACTCATCGAGATTGCTGGCCGAGATCGACAAAAACCGAAGCCGTTCCAAAACCGGGTGATGCGGACTGGAAGCTTCTTCCAACACGCGCTGGTTGAAAGCGAGCCACGAAAGCTCTCGGTTTACGAACCTTTCCTGCTGGCTATATCCATGGTGCTGACGTTGAATATGCTTCGATTTCTTACCTGACATGGATTATGCGTTCCCAAACTTGCTACACGGATGGCTCAACAATGCCCCACGGGCCGTCATTTGTCATCGCCTCACTTACCAACGGCACCGAGATGGCCCGCTGGCGCGACAGGGCCAGCGCATCAATACGCGCGACCAGATCGGCAATGGCGTGAAAATTTCGTTCCACACGCGGCAAAAGATATTGGATCACGCGCGGCTCGACAACCAACTGCCTATCGCTGAACAATTTGTCAAACAAGGCTGACAATAATGTGTCATCGGGCAGACCAAAGGTCAGCGCATCCAGCGCCTTCAGGCGCGAACGCAAATCGGCAAGCCGGAGCGGCAACTCATTCGGGGCCACGCGCGCCAGCAACAGCACGCCGCGACGGTGCGCGCGGGCATGATTTATAATGTGAAACAAGATTTCTTCACCCGATGGCGCCAAGGCCTCAAGGCCGTCAATCACCAATCCGCGATGGGAAATTTTATCGGGTTTTGTGTTGGCGGCTGTGTTGAGGGGCGTGTCGCCCAGCCAGTCGTCCAGCGCGCGCGTGTCGGGGGCAATGGTTTCAGCCCTGACGAGGATTGCCGGGTGCCGCTTCATCCAAACGCAAGCAAGATGGCTTTTGCCGCACCCCGCAGGCCCATAAATATATTGCACCGGATCGGCCCAGGCCGGCCACGCATCAATGCGGTCGACCACGCGGGCATTGCATGGGGCAACGATGAAGTCTTCGCGTGCAGACGCCGCCCGCACCGGCAAGCTCAGGGGCAGTTGTTCCGACATTACCCCTCCCCGGAACCCTCAACATATTCGCGCATATAAAGGGTTATGGCATAGCGCACCAAAACCCCGGCCGCCGCCGCCACAGGAATTGCCAATAACAGGCCGATAAAGCCGAATAACTGCCCCATGGCGAGCAGGGCAAAAATAACCCACACCGGATGCAAGCGCACACGATCACCGACGAGGCGCGGGGTGAGAAGATTTCCTTCCAGAAACTGCCCCACGACAAACACGCCGGCGATCTGGGCAAGCACGACATATTCCACGCCGAATTGCCCCAAGCCCATTGCCAGACCCAGCGTGACCCCAAACACCGCACCGACATAGGGGATGAAACTTGTCAGACCCGCCGTGACGCCGACAACAATGCCGGCATCGAGACCGACAAGCGAAAGGCCCGTTGCATAAAACACCCCCAGCAACACGCAGACGGTGATTTGTCCGCGCACGAATCCGGCGAGGATTTCGTCGATCTGCGCTGCCAGCATCCGCACTTGCGGGGCCTGCGCCTTGGGCAAAAGACGGTCAAGCTGGTCAACCATCCTGTCCCAATCATTCAGCATATAGACGGCGACCACTGGCGTGATAATGACAAGAGCCAGCACATTGAGCACCGACAGCCCTGTCAGCAGAATATTGGCGGCAAAACTTCGGGCACTGCCCCGCACCGCCTCGACCAGCGCGTTCACGGCATCGGGATTTTCGTTCAAAATACGATTGCCCGCCATCCAGCTTTCCAGCCTTTGCGTGTATACCGGAATACGCTCAACCATTGCCCCCAGTTCGGCGGCGAGCGCGGGCAAGCCTACGACAAGCGCCGCCAGCAGCAAAATTCCAAACGCCACGGTGATTATATTGGTCGCCACCAAACGCGGCAGACCACCGCGTTCCAGACGATCGGCAAGCGGGTCGAGAAAATATGCCAAAGTGAACCCAAGCACGAAAGGCAGCAAAATATCGGAGAGCCGAACCAGCGCGACAATCACCAGAACCGCCGCGCCAAGCATTATCCAAATGAGCGGCGACGGCTTCAAGATTGCGGCTCCATCAATTTTGAGATCTGCCAGCCATTCATGGTTTCGTTTATCTGTAACCCGGCCTGTTCCAGATTAGCGGCAAGCTGGCTGACAGAGCCGATATAGGCGATATCCAAATAGGCATAATCCACCGACATTTCGATGACCGAGAGTTCTTGCACCAGATCCGACGCGCCCAGCGTTTTACGTATCGCCGTCCAGGTCGCCAAGGCACCGTAATTGGCGCGCACCCGTATCTCGTTAATCTGGTCGGACACCACGCCTGCGCTTTGCTTCCAGCGTTCGGACAATAATCTCAAAATTTCTCCCGTGGCGCGGGTGGCCATTTCTTCATGCGGCAGGTCGCCACGATAGGTGCGAACAATGACATCGCTTTCCTCGGCCCCGAATATATAAACGGTGACGCCCAACTGCCCGTCTATGTCGGCCAGCGCATGCGCGACAATGCTGGCCTGGGTGCCATAGCGGCGATTGAGCTGGTCGAGCTTTTCGGGCGAGCCGATGAGAATGTCTTCGGGCGTGGCGATAATGGTGTCATCAAGGTCGCCCAGCGGCGTCACCAACGGTGCCGGATTATTTTCCAAATCCTCCTGCTTCCACGCCGCTTCCCACCAGTGTTCGCCCCATAATTGTAGGCCCTGCGTGTCTTCCAAAACGGCGAGCAGTAGGGCGGGTCGGTTCTGGCTTGTGGTGACGGCAATGTTTTGTCCGCGCAGCAAACCCAGCACTTCATCGGCTTTGAACTGAACCGATAATTCGGCGATATATCGATTGGTCGCAGTTTTTTCTTTCGAAACCTGAAAGCCCTCGACCAGATTTTCCACGGCCAGCGCGCTTGTATCCGGCAGTTGCGGCCAGCTAATCTCGGGCGTCAAGCGTTGCAGAACAATCGTCAGCGCCTCTCTTTGCCCGTCGCGCACGGCGATTTCTCTGGCTTCGATTGCCGACGGGGCTTGGGTGTCGACAAACACGCGCTCGACGTTAAAAACGCTTGCTGCCAGCGCCGGGGTCGCCGCGCAAATCAGGCTGAAAAGGACAACAAGTCTGTTCATGGCCCGACACTAGCGCGCTGGCCCCGCGCCCGCAATCGGATAAAAGCGTTTGCGGCGTGCAACGCTCAAGTTGAAACGATACTTTGGCGGGCGGTCACGCTATATTAGCGGCGCGAGTTGATTCCCGTGCAGAGAAACGCATGACCGACAAGAAAAACGCCCTGACCTATGCCGATGCCGGCGTCGATATTGACGCCGGAAATGCGCTGGTGCGCGCCATTGCACCGCTCGCCAAAGCCACGCGGCGCCCCGGTGCCGAGAGCGATTTGGGCGGCTTTGGCGGGCTGTTCGACCTCGCAGCGTGCAATTTTAATGACCCGGTCCTCGTCGCCGCCAATGACGGGGTGGGCACCAAGCTGAAGATTGCCATCGAGGTCGACAAGCACGACACGGTCGGCATTGATCTGGTTGCCATGTGCGTCAATGACCTTGTTGTACAAGGCGCTGAGCCACTGTTTTTCCTCGATTATTTCGCAACCGCGGCGCTCGATGTCACGCGCGCGCGCGACGTTATTGCGGGCATCGCGCAAGGCTGTTTGCAAGCCGGATGCGCGCTCATTGGCGGCGAAACTGCCGAGATGCCCGGTCTCTACGCGCCCAAGGATTATGACCTCGCCGGGTTTTCGGTCGGGGCCGTGGAACGCAACGCGATTTTGCCAGCACCCAGCATTGGCGCAGGCGACATATTGCTCGGTCTGGCCTCGGACGGCCTACATTCAAACGGCTTTTCGCTGGTACGCAAAATCGTCGAGACCAACGGCCTCGACTGGCATGCAGCCAGCCCGTTTGACGCCCAGACAAGTTTGGGCGAGAGCCTGCTGACGCCGACGCGGATCTACGTTAAACCTCTATTGCGGGCCATCCGCGCGGGCAATGCGGTGAAGGGGCTGGTGCACATTACCGGCGGCGGGTTTCAAGAAAACCTGCCACGGGTTTTGCCCGATGGATGCGCGGCGCAAATTGATCTGGATAGCTGGCGTTTGCCGCCCGTGTTCGATTGGCTCAGACAAGCCAGCGGCATTGCAGAAGCAGAACTTTTGCGGACATTTAATTGCGGCATTGGCATGATTATTGTGGTCGATGGTGAGCAAGCCGATGGCGTGGCAGCACAGCTAACGCAGGAAGGCGAAACCGTTTATCGGGTCGGACAGGTGCAAGCTGGCGAGCAGTCGCAAGTTTCCTTCATCGGAAAAATCGGATCATGACGCAAGCGGTTCGCGTTGCCATTCTTTTTTCCGGGCGCGGCAGCAATATGCAAACCTTGGCACATCATTTGGCAAAGCAGAGCGTGCCTGCCACATTTGTTTTGGCGCTGACCAACCGACCCGATGCCGGCGGCATCGAATTTTGCCAAGCCCAAGGCGTCGACTGCGCTGTCATCGACCACAAGGCTTTCGATACGCGTGCAGCTTTCGAGGTTGAAATGCAAAAAGCGCTCGACACCGCCCGGGTCGATCTCATTTGCGCGGCAGGCTTCATGCGGCTTTTAACGCCCGCTTTTGTGACGCATTGGCGCGACCGGATTATCAACATCCACCCGTCTTTGCTGCCCGCCTATAAGGGGCTGAACACGCATGCGCGCGTGTTGGCAGATGGCGGCAAAGAACATGGCTGTTCGGTTCATTACATGCGCGCTGAAATGGATGACGGGCCGATTATCGTGCAAAAGCGGGTCCGCGTTCACAATGACGATACGCCCGAAAGCCTGGCGGCGCGCGTGTTAAAGCAAGAACACCTCGCCTACCCTGAAGCACTTGATATTGTTGTCAAAAACCTAATTGATAATTGATATTTATCAGCCGATGATTTCGGCATCCGTGAAGAAGAACTTAATCTCTTCGGCGGCGGTTTCCGGCGCGTCAGACCCGTGCACCGAATTGGCTTCAATGCTTTCGGCAAAGTCCTTGCGAATGGTTCCGGCATCGGCCTCGGCCGGATTGGTGGCGCCCATAATTTCGCGGTTGCGGGCAATGGCGTTGTCGCCTTCAAGCACTTGCACGACCACGGGCCCGGAAATCATGAACGATACAAGATCGTTAAAAAACGGACGTTTGCTATGCACGGCGTAAAATCCTTCGGCCTGTTCGCGCGTCATGTGAATGCGCTTGGACGCAATGACGCGCAATCCGGCTTCTTCGAAACGGGCAATAATTTGTCCGGTCAGATTGCGGGCGGTGGCGTCGGGTTTGATGATTGAAAAAGTGCGTTCAGTTGCCATTGGAAGGATCCTCGAAAATTTTTGCGAAAACTCACGCCTTATACGGTGCTGGCCCGAGAAGAGCAAGCACCTGCGTCAACCGCGCTTTTCCCACTTGCCTTCCGGCGATTGCTGCCAATAGGTCAGGTCAAACCCTTCCGCCTTCAAGCGCGACCAGTCGGCGCGTGCCGTGGCAAGCGCGGCCTCGTCATTGCCGTCGAAAATGAACACGCATCTTTGAAAGCGCGACAGATTGGCGGGCACCGCACCATCCACCAGCATGAGCACATGGGCGTCATTGGGCACATCATCTTCATGCGTCAGCCAGACGGGTTGCTCGGCGGCAAATTCGGCAAAGCGCGCATCCCCGGCAGCCGCATGGGGCAGGAAAACATCATCCGCCCATGTCCATAAATGCGAATTGAGAGCTTGCATGCGCTCGGGCGAGCCAGCTTTCACCACCACGCGCCAATCGCGGCCCAGCGAGGCCTGCACCAGCCGCGGGAGCACCTGTTCAAGTGTCTGACGCTCGAGATGGTAGAACAGAACTTCCGTCTTGTCGGGCGTCTTATCAGGTGTCATGGCGGCTCGGAATATGCCTATTCGTAATGTTGTTTGACCAAACGGTCGAGCAGGCGCACGCCGTAACCGCTGGCCCAGCTTTTGCTGATGGCGGTTTTCGGCGACCCCATGGCGGTGCCGGCAATATCGAGATGAACCCAAGGCACATTATTGGTGAAACGCTGCAAAAACTGCGCTGCCGTGCTGGAACCCGCATAGCGCCCGCCAATATTTTTCATGTCGGCATTGGGCGTATCGATCATTTTATCGAATTTATCGCAAATTGGCATGCGCCAGACCTTTTCGCCTTCGGCATTGCCAACTTCAGTAAGTTGGCTTGCCAGCACATCATCATTGGCGAACATACCGGCATATTCCTGCCCCAGCGCCACCAAAATGGCCCCGGTCAGCGTCGCCAGATCAATCATGAAACGCGGCTTGAACCTGTCTTGCGTGTACCACATGGCGTCGGCCAGCACGAGGCGGCCTTCCGCATCCGTGTTCAAAACCTCAATGGTCTGCCCCGACATGGAGGTAACAATATCGCCCGGGCGTTGGGCCTTGCCATCGGGCATATTCTCAACCAGCCCGATTACACCAACCACATTGGCCTTGGCTTTACGGGTGGCGAGCGCGTGCATCAGGCCCGTGACGGCTGCCGCACCGCCCATATCGCCCTTCATGTCTTCCATGCCAGCCGAGGGTTTGATTGAAATGCCGCCCGTGTCAAAACACACGCCTTTGCCGATAAAAGCCAATGGCTTTTTGGTTTTTGCCGCGCCCTGCCATTGCATCACAACCATTTGGCTCGGATGCTCGCTGCCCTGCCCGACGCCAAGTAATGACCCCATGCCGAGTTTTTTCATCTGCGCTTCGGAGAGCACTTCCACCTTCACGCCCAGCTTGGTCAGCGCTTTGGTCCGGCGGGCAAATTCCGGCGGTGTGAGAATATTTGACGGCTCATTGACCAGATCGCGCGCCAGCAATGTGCCTTGTGCCACGGCTTCCAGATCCTCAAAAACCCGCCGCGCTGCCGACGTTTCCGGCGTTGCAATCGTTAATTTGGCAGCCTTTTTTGTCTCTTTGTTTTTGGTTTTGTAGCGGTCGAATGTGTAAGACCGCAAAACCATGCCAATGCCGGCCCGCGCTGCTATTTCGCTGGCTTTGAACCCCGCCCCGCTCAGTTCCTCGAGCACCAGCGTCAGCGTGCCCGTGGTTTTTTCAACCGTGCCCAGCGCCGTGCCGCCAAATTTCTCCAGATCGGTGGCGGTGAGTTTGGCCGGATCGCCAAGACCAATCAGAATAATCCGGTCGAGGTCAGTGCCAGCGGGTGCCAGCAATTCCATTGTGCTGCCGGCCGCGCCGTCAAACTTGCTGGTTTTCATCGCGCGCGCCAGCGCACCGCCGGTCTTCTTGTTGAGTTCGCGACCGAGCGGGCTGAGGTCTCGACCCTTTTTTGCAGCCAAAAGAACGCTTCCTTTTGACGGCAGTTTGAGGTTGGCGAAAGCAACGGCAAAGGACATGTTTTTCTCCTAAAAAACGGGGTGCGATGGCTCGGAGCCTAAAATTAAAACTGTCGGGTGTCCAGTTTCAAATCCGCTAGAGCAAATCCATAATTTATGTTACATCATCAGAATGAACACCCCAGCCTTCCGTCCTTTAGCGCAATTCCGTCTTCTTGCCCTGACCAGCTTTGTGTGTCTGGCGACGTTTGTCGCGCCGCCGCAGGCGCGCGAGGTCGAAGGCATTGCGGCCATTGTGAATGACGAGGTGATCTCGCTTTATGATGTTGACCAGCGCGTCGAACTTTATTTCGTGTCGTCAGGCATTGTACGCTCGCGCGAAACAGTTGAACGGCTGCGCGAACAGGCTTTGCGCGAACTTGTCGATGAAAAACTGCAATTACAGGAAGCTCGGCGGGTCGAAATCAGCATTGAGAAGGAAGAAATCGAGCGCGAAATCGAACGTCTTTCTGAAGGCTTCCGAACCTCGCAAGACAGCATCACAGAGTTTCTTGAAGAACAGGGCATCAAGGAACGCACTTTGGAGTCACAAATCGAGGCTGACTTGGCATGGAACCAGTTTATCCGGCGCAGCTTTGGCGGGCGGATTCGCGTCGGCGAGGATGAGGTTGAGGAACAATATCGCAAAATTGTGCGCGCCATTGAGCAACCGCGCTTTCTGGTGCGCGAAATTTTGCTCAATGCCGACACGCTAACCGACCAGCAAAGGGTCGCGCGCATATCGCAGGAAATTGTCAGCCAGTTGCGTAACGGGGTCGATTTTGCCGCCGTTGCGCGCCAGTTCAGCGTGTCGCCGACGGCAGCGCGCGGCGGACAGCTTGGGTGGGTAACGCTCGAACAGCTTGACCCCGCCGTCGCGGCGGTTTTGACGCAAATGCAACCCGGACAGGTCTCGACACCAATTGCCGCCAGTGGCGGGTTTTACATCATGCTGCTGCAAAACCGCGAAGAAAGCCGCACCGGCGGTGCGCAAAACAATAAATTTGATATCCTTACCCTCAGCTTCAACGCGGATACGGACGCCGATGACATTGATGCCTTTGTCGCAAATTTCCGTACCTGCAAAGCCGCACAAAAAAGCGCCGAAGACATGTCGGCCAAAGCCACCCGCTCCGGCCTGAAAGCGCTTGCGGCTCTGCCTCAGCCGATCGCCACCGCGGTTGCAGATCTTGAAGCGGGCCAGTTGACGCCGCCGCAAAAAGCTGCCGACGCCAGCACCAATATCTATGTGGTGTGCGACCGCAAAGACGATTTGGGGGTAAAAGTTTCGCGCGAAGATATTGGCGACAATATCTTCGCTCAACGCCTGTCGATGAACGCGCGCCGACATTTACGCGACCTGCGGCGCGACGCTGTCGTGGAGTATCGTTGAGGCGCTTGCATGCCTGACGATCCGCTGCCGCCCCTGCGCGAGGTCATTGCCGCACATAAATTGCGCGCCGAGCGAAAATTCGGGCAAAACTTCATTTTGGACTTGAACCTGACGCAGCGCATCGCCCGTGCGGCGGGCAGCCTGGAAGACTGCACCATTATTGAAATCGGCCCGGGGCCGGGCGGTCTGACGCGCGGTTTGTTGATGAGCGGCGCGCGCAAGGTCATTGTCATCGAGGCCGATGCGCGGTTTGTGCCCGCGCTCGAAGACATCAAACGTGCATATCCCGATCGCTTGGACATTGTGCATGGCGACGCGTTGCAAATCGCACCGGACACGTTGAGCGCCGAGCCTTACCGTATCGTTTCCAACCTGCCCTATAATATCGCCACCGCCCTTTTCACACGCTGGCTTGAAACCAGCTTCCGAAAGGGCGAATGGTCGCCGCGCTTTTTGTCGATGACGCTGATGTTTCAAAAGGAAGTTGCCCAGCGCATCGCCGCCGCGCCGGGAGAGGCAAGCTATGGGCGCTTGTCAATTTTGGCAGGCTGGCTGACGCAGGCGCGCATTTTATTCGACGTCGACCGGCAGGTTTTCGTGCCACCCCCCAATGTGACCTCG
>CAJXCG010000047.1 GCA_913051715.1 uncultured Rhodobiaceae bacterium | reverse complement strand
GGCGGCGCGCGCCGCCGGATTTGCTGCCCAATGGTTGACCGGACCAGCCGCTTATAGTGACGCGGTGCGCGCGCGTCTGGGTGGGGGCGGTGATGATGCGATTGCCGGTTTTATCTATCTTGGCACATGCGCTGAAAAGCCCGCCGAACGTGCGCGTCCCGCGCTTGACGAGATTGCTTGTTTCGGTTTGCCGGCGATAGGCCCAGCCTAATGCGCCAATTATTACAAGACATGCGCGACTTGCTTGCCTTGGCATGGCCGGTGGTCATCAGCCGTACCGGGATTTTGACCTTGTCGATTACGGATACGGTGATGGTCGGGCATTATGCGTCAGAACATCTGGCGTATGTCGGCATTGGCATGGTGCCCAGCAATATTTTCATTCTGGTCATGATCGGCCTGCTGATGGGTACGTCGGTGCTGGTGTCCAATCGGTTCGGAGCGGGCGAAACAGCCAAAACCGGCGAGGTGTGGTGGTTGTCGCTGCCGTGGGGCGTCGCCATTGGCCTGTTGGGGTTCGTAATATGCGCGTTTGGGGAAACGCTGCTTTTGCTGTCAGGGCAAACGCCGGAGCTTGCCGAAAAGGGCGGGCGCATTTCCTTTATTGCCGGGTTAAGCCTGCCGCTGGCCGCCATTCACATGACGACCGGGTTTTTTCTGGAAGGTGTTCGCAATCCGCGCCCGGGCATGGTCATTATGATCGCCGCCAATATCATCAATATCGGTGCCAATTATGTTTTGGTTTATGGCATGTATGGGTTTCCCGAATTGGGAGCCGAAGGCTCCATCTGGGCGACATTTATTGTGCGACTGGCGCAAGTTTTTGCCATTTTATCTTATGTCTGGTTTTTTCTCGACCGCGCAAAATATGGCATCGACCGCCCGGTTTGGGGGTGGCGCGCGGCGCGTGAAATGCGACGCATTGGTTATGCGTCGGGCGTTTCCATGGGTGTGGAGAACGCGGCTTTCAATGCGTTGGCACTGTTTGGCGGGCTGCTGGGGACGGTTGTGCTGGCGGCGCATGTCATCACCATTAATGTGTTCGCCTTGTTTTTCATGATGGGGCTGGGCTTCGGCGTGGCGACCGCGGTCAGCGTCGGCAATGCCTATGGTGCCGGAGATATGGCGCGCGTCTATCGCTGGGTTTGGGTCGGGCTTGGGCTGCAAACCGGTGTGATGATGATCGGTGTGTTCATCATGTTTTTCTATGCGCGCTTCGCCGCCGGATTATTTACCGAAGACGAAGCGGTTGCCAAACTGGCCGCAACCATGATCGCCTATGCGAGCATCGCCCTGATTTTTGACACCGGACAATCGCTTTTTGCCATGTCGTTGCGGGCGCGGCGCGACACTTGGTATCCAACGCTCATTCACATCCTAAGCTATGTCGTTATCATGATACCGCTGACCTGGTTTATGAGTTTTGAAATGGGGCGCGGGGCGCTGGGCCTGATCGACGGCATTGTTTTGGGCACATTAGCCCCGTTCACGCTGCTGGGCTTGCGCTATATCTATCTGAACCGCAGGGCCACCGCGATAGAGGCGACATAGGGCGCCTCAGGCAGATTTTACGATTTTTGCTTCGTGCAGTTTGGCGCGGGTTTCGGCATCAAAGCCAAGCGTTTGCAAGATCTCGTCCGTGTGCTCACCGATTTCCGGCGATGGGCCTTTCGGGTCGGTGCTTTCATCGCCAAAGCGAATGGGCGAGGCGGGCGCTTTATAGCTCGTGCCGTCGGCCTTCGGCATATCGACAAACACGCCGGCATCGCGCATTTGCGGGTCTTCCAATGCCTGCTCGAAACTTTGCACGGGCGACCAAATAATACCTTCGGCGTCCAGACGCTTTTGCCATTCATCCAGCGTGTAGCGCGCAAACACCTTGTCAAATTCTGCGACCAGAGCCGGGCCGTTCTTGCGGCGGTTGCGGAAACTGTCAAAGCGCGGATCGTCGGCCAGATGCTCGAGTTCCGTCGCGCGCATAATTTCCGGCCAATCCGGTTCGCCCGGGCGCGAGTTCATGAACAGCCAATGCCCGTCAGATGTCTGGAAGAAATTGCTTGTCGGCACCACCGCCTCATCGCGCGGGCGCGAGCGTGCAATGCGGCCATAGCGCATATAGGTTGAAAAATCCGAACCCACGACATAGGCGCCTGAGCGCACGAGTGAACTTTCAACCAGCGTGCCCTTGCCGGTTTTTTGCGCCCGCAACAGCGCCGCCAAAATGCCGCTGGCCGTGCTGATGCCGGTTATGTGGTCACCCACCGCTACCCGCAGCGGCACGGGCGAGGCACCTTTCGGCGTCATCATCCAGCCAATGCCGGATTTGGCCCAAAACGCCGCCGTGTCGAAGCCCGGCTTGTCGCGCTCGTCACCTTCAAGGCCGAAGCCGGTGACACTGGCGTAAATCATTTTCGGGTTGATGGCGTGCAGCGTGTCGAAATCAAGACCCTGTTTTTCCAACTGGCCCGGGCGCACATTGGTCAAAAACACATCGGCATCTTCCACCAATTTACGCACAATATCAGTGCCTTCATCGGTCGATGTGTTGACGGCAAGGGCGCGCTTGCCGCGATTGTCGAGCGCGAAAATCGGATTGTCGGGATAATCATCCGTCATGGCCGTGGCAAAGAAATTACGCATCGGGCACCCACCCAGCGGTTCGACTTTAATAACTTCCGCGCCCCAATCGGCCATCACGCCGCCAGCGGCGGGGGCGGCGATATAGGTTGCCATTTCGACTACTTTGATACCCTCGAGCATGACTTTCTCCCTCTTATGGCGTTAATCTATACAGATGCCGGATTCAAATGCAACGAACTATGAAAATGTGCGTGCGACTTTGCTGGGCATGCGCGCAGAATTGCACGATATGCTTGAAAATACGGCTGAAAACAGCGCGCCGGTCATGCTTGACCAGACCCAACAGGGGCGTTTGTCGCGCATGGATGCGATGCAGCAGCAGGCGATGGCTGATGAAACCCAGCGTCGGCGTCATATGCGTCTGGCGCAAATCGATGCGGCGCTGGCGCGCCTTGACGACGGCGAATATGGTTATTGCGTGACTTGCGGTGAGGAAATAAATGCCGACCGTTTGGCGCTGGACCCCGCCATTGCCTTGTGCTTGCGCCATGCCCGGTAAAACGAAACGGCTTTTGCGTACAATAGGTGTTGCCGCGATGCGGGCGACGCGATAGACAAGCCCGACATGGGCTATTTCTCTTTCATCCGCGCGGAATTCCGCTTTCTGCTTTTTGGCTTTTTGATGATGGGTCTGTCGAATTTTGGGCAGACCTTTTTCATTGCGCTTTACAGTGAATATTTCCGCGACGCCTTCGCGCTCACCAACACACAATTTGGCGGCTTATATTCGGCTGTGACGCTGGCAAGCGCGGTGTGCCTTTTATATTCGGGCAAGCTGATTGATCGCTGGCGGCTGCCTGTGTTTGCTGGCATGACGCTTATTGGCTTGGCGCTTGCGTGCTTGGTTATTTTTTTGGCACAAGAATTATGGATGCTGGCGCTGGGGCTTTTTATGTTGCGCCAGTTTGGGCAAGGGTTGAGTTCGCACACCGGCATGACCG
Organism: uncultured Rhodobiaceae bacterium; assembly: GCA_913051715.1. Lineage (GTDB taxonomy): Bacteria > Pseudomonadota > Alphaproteobacteria > RS24 > RS24 > UBA7378. Next base: position 9,140 of record CAJXCG010000047.1, on the reverse strand, counting down.
CAACCAGCCGTGCTTATCAGAAAAACCGAGGGCGTGCGACCGCGCTGGTGCAACTGGGATATGCCGGCTTTGAAGGCTTTTTTCCGGTCATGGCAATCACGCTGATGGCGCTTTATGGCTGGCAGCAAAGCTGGTTGGTATTTGGCGTGTTTCTGGCTCTGGTGGCTCTGCCGCTGCTGGTTTTTATGAGCCGCTTTGAGCCGCAAGCGAAAGAACGCCAGGACGCGGCGCCGGCGGCTTCGGTTGACCGCGCCCATGTGCTGCGCGACAGGCGGTTTTATCTTGTGCTGCCGCTTTATGTTGCACCGCCATTTTTGCTGACGGGCATGTTTTTTCATCAAATTGTTCTGGCTGAAGAGCGCGGCTGGTCTTTGGCGCTTTTGGCGGGCGCGTTCAGCCTTTATGCGGGCATGAAAATTGCCGCCTCGCTCGTCTCCGGCATTGTGGTAGATCGCATTACGGCGCTGCGCGCGCTGCCGTTTTCGTCCATACCGCTCATTTTGGCGTTTGCCAGCCTGTTATTGCCGCCTGAAACCTTCGGCATTTATGCACCGTTTGTCTATCTTGGCCTGTGCGGGCTGAACCTCGGCATGATCGGGCCGGTGAGCGGTGGGCTGTGGCCGGAACTGTTCGGGACGCAGCATTTGGGTGCCATTCGCTCGTTGACCTCGCCGATCGCCATTTTCGGCACAGCCGCCGCGCCCGTTTTGTTCGGGGTGGCGATTGATGCCGGTTTCGATTTTCAGACCATTGCATTTGGCTGTGCATGCTTTGTCGGGTTGGCCGCCTTGCTTGCCTTTGCCGCTGGGCGCGATACACTCTCGAACACATTTGAAGGAGGCCCTCATGACTGAAAATATTTCTGACAAATCGGTTGACGCTGACGCATCGCTAATTCCCGCAGCAACGGTTTTGATCGTCCGTGATACGCAGGCAGGGTTGGAAGTGTTCATGGTCGTGCGCCACCATCAGATTGATTTTGCCTCCGGCGCTTTGGTCTTTCCCGGCGGCAAGATTGATAAACCCGATTTCGACCCGGCCTTGCGCGGCCATTGCGTTGGTGCGGAAGGGCTGGACGACAATGAATTGGCCTATCGGCTGGGTTCAATTCGTGAGGCGTATGAAGAATGTGGTATTTTGCTGGCGCGCGAAAAAGGTGCCGATAGCTTTGTGTCCGCAGCGCGTTTGCAGGAAATCGCGGGCTGGCGCGATCGGTTTAACAATCGTGAGGCCACCATGCTTGCCTTTGCCGAGGCTGAAAGTCTTGAATTTGCCGTCGACGCGCTGGGGCATTTTGCCCATTGGGTGACGCCCGATATGATGAAAAAACGCTTCGACACGCATTTTTATCTGGCGCGCGCGCCCGAAGATCACATTGGTGCTCATGACGGCAGCGAGAGCGTCGATAGTGTGTGGATTACGCCCGCCCAAGCTTTGAAAGATGCCGATGCGGGCACCCGCACGATTATTTTCCCGACGCGAATGAATATTGAGAAGCTGGCAAACAGCGCAAATGTCGATGCGGCGCTCGCCAGTTGCGGTGGGGTGGTGACGGTAAAACCATTTATCGAGCACGATGGCGACAATCGCTTCTTGCGAATTCAAGCCAATGCCGGCTATGGCGACCCGCGCGAGGACATCACCGGCGGCATGTGACCCGCCGCCGGGATTACGGCATAAACTGCTCGGTTAAAATCCGTTCGTCGAGGCTGTGGTCAGCATCAAACAGCATCAATAATTGACGGCTTTTGTCCTGCTTGATCTGCACTTCGGCAATGTTTCTGAACTCGGCGTGATCCGCGACCGCACTGATGGGCCGCTTTTCGGCTTCGAGCGCCTCAATTTTGACATCTGCGCGCTCAGGCAGCAGCGCGCCGCGCCAGCGCCGCGGGCGAAAGGCCGATATCGGGGTCAGCGCCAGAAGCGAGGCTTCGATCGGCAAAATAGGCCCGTGCGCCGACAGATTGTAAGCGGTGCTTCCGGCGGGTGTGGCGACCAGAACACCGTCGCAAATCAGCTCTTCCATACGCACATTGGCGTCGACCGAGATTTTGAGTTTTGCAGCCTGCGCGGTTTCGCGCAAAAGCGATACTTCGTTAATCGCCAAGGCTTCGTGGCGCGTGCCATCAACGCATACTGCCCGCATGTGGAGCGGGTGCAGCACGGAAAGTTTTGCCCCGGCGATGCGCGCGTGCAGATTATCTTCTTCAAAAGGGTTCATCAAAAAACCGATGGAGCCGTAATTCATGCCGAAAATGGGCGTTCCCGTGTCCAAGCATTTGTGGAGCGTTTGCAGCATCAGCCCGTCACCGCCCAGCGCCACGATAATGTCGGCCTCGGTCACCGGCACACCGTCATAGCGCGCATGCAGTTTGGCCCGCGCGGCTTCGGCGTCTTCGCGCCCATTGGCAACAAAAGCCAGTTTTTTGTTTTGCTCCGGCGTGCTCATTTCCCGTTCACCCCAAGTTTCATTGGCCTTGTAGCATGGAATAAAAGTAAAAACATCCTACACGCGCCGGGCGAGGGGCGATATCATAGCGACACGACAGGGGGGATTATGCGATGGCAGACGAGTTGGTGTTGAGTATTGATCAGGGAACGACATCCAGTCGCGCGCTGGCCTTTGACCGTGCAGGTAAAATTCGTGGCGTCGCCCAGACCGAATTCACGCAGATATTTCCTGCCGATGGTTGGGTTGAGCACGACGCCGACGAGATCTGGCAGACCACGCTTGGTGTGTGCCGCACGGTGATGGACGAGGCGGGTGCAGAAAATTTTCGCGGCATCGGCATCACCAATCAGCGCGAGACGGTTGTGATATGGGACAGAAAAACCGGACACCCCATCGCCAATGCCATTGTGTGGCAAGACCGGCGCACCACGGATTTTTGCGCGCAACTCGCCGCGGCAGGGCACGAGGACACGGTGCGCGCGAAAACAGGCTTGTTGCTCGACCCGTATTTTTCGGCCAGCAAAATTGCTTGGTTGCTCGACAATGTGCCCGACGCGCGCGCGCGGGCGCAAGCGGGCGATTTGGCGTTCGGCACGGTGGATAGCTGGCTTGTCTGGCAGTTGAGCGGCGGGCAGGTGCACGCGACGGATGCGACCAATGCCGCGCGCACCAGCATTTTCAATATTCACACGCATGATTGGGATGATGAGCTTTTGGCGTTGTTCAATGTGCCGCGCGAAATTTTGCCGGAGGTGCACGATAATGTGTCGGATTTCGGCACCAGCGCCAATGGCGTATTGCCCGTTAATCTGCCGATTTGCGGCATGGCCGGCGACCAGCAAGCGGCGGTGCTGGGCCAAGCGTGTTTTGAGCCGGGCATGATTAAATCGACCTATGGCACGGGATGTTTTGTGCTGGCAAATACCGGCACGCAAACCGTCACCTCGCAAAACCGACTTTTGACGACCATTGCCTATCGGCTCAACGGGCAGACAGTGTACGGGTTGGAGGGCAGTATTTTCATGGCCGGCGCCATCGTTCAATGGCTGCGCGATGCACTGTGTCTTATCGAAAATGCCGGCGAGACGGCGGCGTTGGCGCAGGCGGCAGACCCGGCCAGCAATGTCGTGCTGGTGCCAGCTTTTACCGGCCTTGGTGCGCCGCATTGGAAGCCGGAGGCGCGCGCGGCTGTGTTCAACATGACGCGCGACACAGGCAAGGCCGAGATTGTGCGCGCAGCGCTGGAAGCGGTGTCGCTGCAGACGGATGATTTATTGCGCGCCATAAATGATGATATGGCCCAAGCCGGCTTGTCGGTGCCGCCGCGCTTGCGGGTCGATGGCGGCATGGTCGCCAATGACTGGTTTGTGCAAAACCTTGCCGATTTATGCGCCTGCCCGATCGACCGGCCGGAGGTGATCGAAACTACTGCGGCGGGTGCGGCGATGTTGGCTATGCTCAAACTTGGCTGGTTTGACACGCCCGCCGAATTTGCCGCTGGCTGGCAGCGCGATGCCGCGTTTGAGCCATCCATGGCGCAAAGCCAACGCGCGCAAAAACAGCGCGTATGGCAGACGGCGCTTGCGCCGATTTTGCGCGCCACGCCGCCTTCGGGTAATTGACAAATCCGGTGTTTCGCATGATGGTAGAATGAGGAACAAGGGAGATTTACAATGTCGGCAGCTGAAGAAATTACATCCGTCAAAGACATGGTGAGTGAAGAAGAATGGCAGTTGCGGGTTGATCTCGCGGCAACCTATCGCCTCGTCGCCATGCATGGCTGGGACGATATGATCTTTACCCATATTTCGGTGCGTGTGCCGGGGCCGGATCATCATTTTTTGATTAATCCCTATGGCATGCTGTTTGAAGAAATCACCGCCTCAAGCCTCGTTAAAATTGATCTTGAGGGCAACATCGTTATGGACAGCCCGTATTTCGTGAATCCGGCCGGCTTTACCATTCACAGCGCCATTCACAGTGCACGCGAAGACGCGCAATGCGTTTTGCATCTGCATACAGATGATGGCGTCGCCGTTTCAGCACAAAAAGACGGGCTGCAGCCGATTACCCAGCAATCCATGTTGCTGATGAGCCAAATCGCTTATCATGATTATGAAGGCGTGGCGCTTGATTTGGACGAGCGTGAGCGGCTGATTGCCGATATCGGCGACAAGAAACTCATGTTGCTGCGTAATCACGGTACGCTGGCGGTTGGCGAAAATTGCCCGCTGGCCTTTATTGCGATCTATTTCCTCGAGCGCGCCTGCACAGCGCAAATTCGCGCCATGACGGGTGAGTTGAACCGGCCCAGTCAAGCCGCGCTTGATACGACGGCTGAACAATCGCGCACTTTGTTCGGGCCGGGTGTGGATGCGCTTGCTTGGCCGGCCTTGCTGCGTAAGCTCGACCGTCTCGATCCGTCCTATCGCGACTAGGAGGCAGGCCAATGCGTTTTCTGATTGCTGGCCTTGCCATGCTCGTTGCGACCTCGGTCGCCGCGCATGACGAAACTTCTAATCATGCCCATGACAGCGTCGCGCCCGCCGCGGATGCGTCGATTGTTGACAAGCGTATTCACCGCTTCAAGCAGAGCGGGGCGGCCATCCAGTCGATTTTCAAAGAGCATCTGGGCGCCGATGATTTTGCCGCGATTGGCGATGCTGCAAAGCTGATTGCCGATTGGGCGGATGTCATGCCGGATTATTTCCCGGCAGGCAGCACCAGCGCCGGCGCGCGCGATGAAATCTGGGCCGATTTTGACGACTTCAAGGCAAAGGCGGCGGACAATGCCAAAGCAGCGCGCGACTTGCAGCAATTAGCACTGGCGGGAACCGACAAAGCAGCAATGGTGGCGGCTGCCAAGAAAATGGGCGGTACCTGCAAGGCGTGTCATCAAAGCTACCGCATCAAAAAATAATCAGTAATTCGGCGTGAGGGTCGCCAGCGAAAGGGCGCCGCCGACGCAAATTGCCAAAAGCGCGAGGCCGAGGCGTGTGCGCGTCGGCTTTGCGGCCGTGTCGTCTTTGCCGCCGGTGATCATGCGCCGGACCAGACGTTCCCTCAAAAAAAAGTGATGGGCAAGCAGAGCGGCAAGATGCAAACCGACCAGCGGCAAAATCAATTGCTGCAGCAAAATATGCCAGCGCCCCGCAACCCCCGCCCAATTTGGTGCGAGAAATGTCAACGGCCCCTCGTATAAAATGTCGTCGCCCGTCCACAGCCCGGTGAGCCCAAGCGTGCCCATCAACGCCAACAGGGCCAGCACCGACAGCGCGCCCAACGGATTGTGACCGGGATAGGGATCGTCGCGGCGGTGACGCAGATCCGTGAGATATTGCCAAATATGGCGCGGGCCGACGACAAAATTTGCAAACCGCGCGCTCGCATGTCCGACGAATCCCCAAATTATTCGGAAAATAAATAACCCCAGAGCCGCCAGACCAAATATCTCGTGCCAGAATAAATTTCCCTCGCGTCCGGTTAAAAACGCGCCAATGATGCAAATGACGAATGACCAGTGAAACAGGCGCGTCGGCAGATCCCAAATCATCGCGCCCCGCCTGTGTCGAAATAGGTGGACAGATCATCGGGCGCGGGAAGTTCGGGCTTGCCGATGACAACAAGATGGCCGCTGGCGCAACCAGCATGGGGCGCAAAAGATATGCGTTGGCCGGCATAGTGGATGGCATAGGTGCCTTGCGCGTCGCGGAAAATCCCTTTGGCACGGATAATGTAGGGAGCAAGGCCGCGCAATTTATCGCCAAGCTCGTGGCGGTCGGTCGTGGGAGCAACATGCCCCGACCAGTGACAAAAACCATGATCGGTAAGCGGCGATACCGGCCCGGATATGTGCGGGTCATGTGTGCGCCCAATACCCAGAATGATATCGGTTTCAACGGCACCGTTTATGGCGGGCAAAATCGGCACCTCCCTCCGCAAGGTTTCGAGCGCTTGTGTTGTTGTGTGAAGTTGAGCGCAGTCGACCAGATCCGATTTCGACATGATGAACAAATCTGCCGCCGCTATTTGGCGCGCATAAGTGTCGCCAATATGCGGGTCATCTGAATGGTGGTGATGCGCCGACGCATCGACGAGCGTCACGATGCCGTCGAGACGCAGATCCTTATCCACTTGCGCGTAAAGAGCAATGCGCGCGGGATCGGCCACACCGCTGGCCTCGATGACAATATGGTCGGGCCGTGGGGTTCGGTCGAGGGCTTGGGCCAGTGCTACGCCCAAATCATCGCTGATCGAGCAGCACACGCACCCGTTTGCCAGCGATATCTCGCCGCCATGCTCAGCCGCGATAAGTTCGCTGTCAATATTGAGTGCCCCGAAATCATTGACCAAAGCCGTGATACGCCGCCCGCCCGCATGATGCAGCAAATGGTTGAGCAGGCTGGTTTTGCCCGCCCCCAAAAAGCCGGAGATAATAGTAAGCGGGGTAGGGGATGTGCTCATGCTCGTAGCTTCTTTTTTCAGGTGCTTTCCGATGTCTTCTTTAAATGTACGATACCGCCGACTACTGTGCCAGCAACACCAATATCTTTCAACGCCATCGCTGCCACCGCGTAAGGGTCTTCGTCCAAAATGGCAAAATCAGCACGCTTGCCGACCTCGATGCTGCCGATTTCATGATCCATTTTGAGGGAATAGGCGGCGCCCAGCGTGATCGCGTGCAGGGCTTCATCGACGCTCAGACAATGCGCCTCTGTCCCCAAACGCGTGCCCGAAGACGACACGCGATTAACCGCACACCAAGCCGTAAAGAGCGGCGCGAGTGCTGTGACCGGCGCATCGGAATGTATGGCTACCGGCACACCTTCGGCCAGCGCACCCCCGGCATCGTCAAGGCGGGCGGCGCGGTCAGGCCCCATGGTGGTGGCGATATGCGCGTCGCCCCAGTAATAGATGTGGTTGGAGAATAGATTGACACCGACGCCAAGTGCGCGCATGCGTTTGAATTGAGAGCGGTCGGCCATTTGGCAGTGCTGCAATGTATGGCGGTGGTCGCGCCATGGATGCTTCCGCAAGGCCGCTTCAATAGCGTCCAGAGCGACCTCGGTACACGCGTCGCCATTGGTGTGAATATGGATTTGTATGCCCGCCGCATTATAAGCATCGATCAGGTCGGCAAGCCGGTCGGGCTCAATATACCACAGGCCGTTTTCGGCACCGTTATAATAGCCCGGCCATTTCAGCCGAGCGCTGAAACCCTGTATCGACCCGTCGGCCACGAATTTGACCAGAGAAAAGCGCAGTTTGTCGCTCGCGCGCGCAGCCAGTTCGCCGAGGCGGCGAATGCCGTCTGCCGCTTCGGGGCCACCACCTTGCAGCGCAACCACAAGGCGGCAAGGATAGTCATCCTTGCTGGTAACCTCGGCCAATGTATCAACCGCATTGTCGGGCAGCGGATTGGCAAGATCAGTCGCTGTGGTCACGCCCACCTGCCGCGCAACATGGGCAAAATTATACAAGGTCTGCGGCTCGCCGGCCGCGGCCAGAAGGTTCAGCCCGGTCACGCGCATCGCCATATACATGCCAAGCTGACCCAGAAATTCACCAGTTGGTTGACCGGCGTCGTCGCGGCGAATGGCGTCATTATTGTCGCCGGGGCTAACGCCCGCTTTTTCGACCACAAAGGAATTTGTGTTCAAAATATGCAGGCTGGCATGCAGCACAATAATCGGGCAGTGCGTCGATACTGCGTCTAGATCTGCGAGGTTCATGCGCCGCCCTTCGAAAAATATCGGATCAAAACCCCAAGCGATTAAGGGTGCAGTTTTGTCGGCGCGCGCCGCATGCAATTCATTGAGACGCGCCCTTACTTCGTCGATGGATTTAAGGCCCGGCCAAATTGTGCCATCGGGCCCCTCGCGGTCATAATAGCCCACATAGGCGAAGTTCCAAAACAGGCCTTCCATCATGTGGCTGTGGCCTTCAACAAATCCGGGCAGAATCACTTTTTCGGCAAATTGTGTATTGACCCGCGCGTCCGGCCATTTGGCCTGCCATTGGGCAACATCATCGGCGGTGCCAACGCTCCTAATATGGCCTTGCGAAACCAGTACATGCGTTGCGCGCGGTTGGCCTAAGTTCATAGTGACAATGGATTTTGCCTGGAAAATCTCCGGCATGTAACGGATCCCCTACGCCTTGTTTGTTCCCACAATGCCATCAAAATCCAGAAATTCTTTAGAAATATTGCTTTTTTTGACATAAAAAAAGGCAGGGAGAGGGTCGCTTATTTAAGTGTTTTTGCCTGTATGCGTAACGTTTTTGCAGCGCTCAGAAATATTTCTTGGGGTACCAGCGTGTTGTTGCTGGCGGCATGTGCGCGTGCCCCTGAACCGTTTGACGCTGACGAACTAAGCAAGCGCGCACGCAGCGATTTCGACCAACTCCAGCAAATCGACACGCAAGCACAAGCGCCTTTATCGCTTTATGATGCGATTGCCCGCGCGCTGAAATATAACCGCGAACGCAAGCTTGCCGCTATGGAAGTGGCGCTCGGCGAACGCCAGCTCGGTTTGGCGCAGTTTGACATGTCGCCAAGCCTGACGGCCAGTGCCGGCTATAGCGAACGCGATAAATTTGCGGCCTCCGCCAGCACCACCTTTAGTGCCGACACGCCCGCGCACCAAGCAAATCTTTACTTCACTCTAGCGGTGGGTATGCTGGTCAC
>CAJXCG010000046.1 GCA_913051715.1 uncultured Rhodobiaceae bacterium | reverse complement strand
CTTCTCCTGGGCACCATGACTCCGCAGTAATAAGCAGTAACCTTGTAAATATGGAGACCTGACATGATAAGATTTTTCCCAAATCTGATACTGGGTTTCATTCTACTGGCAAGTTTTTCGCCCGCTCTGGCCGGGCATCACAAAGCTGGCGTGGTTCATGCCAAAATCAAACCTCTGAAAGAAGTGGTGGCGGAACGCAACGCAGAGAGCCAGAAAAAATTGCGTCTTGAGGAAAGGGCGCCGATCGCGACACCGGGAAGGATCATCGTGGTGTATAAATTCAAATGCGCCGGCTTTGCACGCCAGCAAGACGCCATGCGCGCGCTTGCCGCCATGATCCAGCATGAGCGCGAAGAAGCGCCGGTTACCTATGCGTCGTCGCCTCTCATTTTCGAAGACGGTGATATGGGTGCTGTAGATCAGCACAAATCAATAGGGTCGTATAATGAAGCGGTAAAGTGGCAGAACGAAAATGCGGTTTGGCAGACCTACTTCAAAGATATCCTCAACTCGTGCGACATATCTCCCGACGACATTCAGACGACCGTCGCGCAAGCGCAATAAAACAAGCTGTTAGAACTGCGTGTCGGCAATCGTTGTGCGGTGCAGCAATCGGTCGTGCCCGTCAAAGCCGCCCGTCGCCGCATGCAAGAGCGAGCGGTTGTCCCACATGACCAGCATATTGGCTGACCATTTGTGCGAATAGGTAATCTCTTCCGCCGTCTGATGTGCATAAAACTCCAGCAATAATGCGTCGCTTTCTTCTTTTTCCAGACCCGCGAAACGCTGAATATAAGCAATAGACGAATACAGCGCCTTTTTGCCCGTCTCATGATGGGTACGCACGAACGGATGTTCGGTTTTCTCGCGCGCTTTTTCGTGCGGAATGATTTTCATCGACCGACCCTCATCTTGATCCGCCTCGCCATATTTGCCATCGGGCGCATAGCCCAATTCGGCCGAGTGAATGGCGGTTAGGCTGTCGGCCTTGTCGCGCAGACTGTCGGGCAGGCGTTCATAGGCCGCCACCTGATCGGCAAACAGCGTGTTGCCGCCGACCGGAGGAATGGTGATCCCGAACAGGCAGGTGCCGGCCGGGGGAATGTCGAGAAAGCTCCAGTCGGAATGAAAGCCTTCGGCAAAAATCGGAGTTGTTTCATCCGCATTGCGCTGAATGGCAGCGATGTTTTCATGCCCGTCAATATGGCCGAAAAACGGGTCGTGCCCGAAAGCGCCAAAATATTGGGTGAACCGTTCCAAATCCATGTCATCCATGGGCTGATCGGGAAACGCCAACACCTTGTTTTCGACCCAATGCGCGCGAATTTCGGCGACCAAATCATCCGACAAATCCTGTGTCAGATCGACGCCCGTAACAATCGCCCCGCATGCCGCGCCCGTTTTTTCCACCCTGAGACCCATAACGCCCTCCGTTTTGGCTGCGTCAACCGACGCATCTGAAAAAATGAAGCGAAAAACGCCGCGTGTCAACGATACCCATATTGACCCGGGCCGAACCCGGACTAAGCTGGCCGCATGAAAAAATTGCTTCTGGGACTGCTGATCTGTGTGCCGCCGGTTTTTGCGGGACTGTTCTGGTTGGCGTTTTTTTCCGCGCGTCCGCCGCTCGCCACTGATCCGGCCACGCTGGCGGGCGATGGCAGCACGCTGGATTATTGCGCGCTGCCAGCACTTGACGGTAGCGGCAAAAACGCCGTCGATATTGCCAAGGGCAACACGCCGGGCTGCGCCTACACGCATTTTCCCCTGCCCGTACTGGCCCAATGCACCGAACCGCTGCACGCCGAGGCCGACGATATTCGCGGATTGTGGCGGGGCGTGGCGGGCACCCATATCGGGCATGTTGAACGCATTGAGCAATGCGGCAGCCGCACCGTGGTCACTGCAGCCGGCATTATTCACGATTACGGCCCCAACGCCACAGGCGGCTTAAACACCAATGACACGGAAGGCAATGTTATGTTCACCCTTGGCGGGCGCGAATATTGCCCGCGCACGTCGGCCTCGATGATCTGGGAAGACGGGATTTTGAATTTTTATGCCTTTGGGTGGGGGCCGAAAGCTGTCCGACGTTACCGCGACGGCGACCAGCTTGTGTGGGAATATATTGATGGCAGCCAAACCCGCATGGAACGCATCTGCACGCTGCCGGCCGAACATAAAACCCCGCGTCCCAGGGGTCGGCGCATCGCGCTGTTTGACTGACACAGATTTATTTGCTCGGGCAAGCGACCGGTTTACTCAGATCGGGTGTCGGGTGGAAATTTACCTGCGCGCGGCGCGGCGAATGTTGCACAAAACCGATATCCGTCGGCCCCGCAAATATGCTATGTATCTTCAGATTTAGAGCCGCGGGCACGCAGCTTGCGACCCAAGGCAATTTCCATCGGCACAGTCCGACAAAAATTTAACCATGAAGGTGGCGGTGTGAGTATTCATTTGCATAAAAACGATCTTCCCGACGGTCTGACATTTTCCGGCTCGATAGCCGTGGACACCGAAACGCTGGGGCTTAAAACGACGCGCGACCGCTTGTGCCTTGTCCAGCTTTCGGCGGGCGATGGTGACGCCCATATTGTGCAATTCGCGGCTGACAGTTACGACGCGCCGAATTTGAAAGCGCTCTTATCCGATCGTTCAGTGGTGAAAATTTTCCACTATGCGCGTTTCGATCTGGCGGCCATCGCTCAATATCTTGGCGTGCATGCTGCACCCCTATGGTGCACCAAAATCGCCTCCAAACTCGTACGCACCTATACCGATCGCCATGGGCTGAAGGATTTGTGCCGCGAATTATTGGATGTCGACCTTTCCAAAGCGCAGCAAAGCTCTGACTGGGGCGCGCCGGATTTGTCCGACGCCCAGCTCAACTATGCCGCTTCCGACGTTTTGCATCTGCACGCGCTCAAAGACCAGCTTGAAACCATGCTCGACCGCGAAGGCCGCCGCCCGATGGCCGAAGCATGTTTTGACTTCGTGCTGGTGCGCTCGGCCATGGACCTTGCCGGATTTGAAGATCTGGATATTTTTTCCCACTGATTGCAGGGCGGGGCGCTCGGATTTGAAATATGAACGATAATCCCGAAATCCACTCGCGCCGCGTTGCTTGGCTGAAACTTGTGCTGCCCAGCTTGGCGTTGGCTTTGCTCGGGCTGCTGGTGATTTTCAGCCGTTCGGGCGATGACATTATCCAGCTGGCAATTTTTGACGCGGCTGAAACAGATGGTGGCGTGGTGTTGCGCGATCCGGTGATGCGCGGGGTTACCACCGACAATGCGCCATATGAAATTGCCGCCCGGACCGCGCGCAGCGAAGACACAGAGAACAAGCTTGTCGAACTGCGCGACATCAACGCCCGGTTCGAGGCTACGGCGTCAAATTCCGCCTACACCATTGTGGCAACCAAGGGCTTTATGAATAATGAAACCGGCATTATGGACTTGCGCGAGGGCGTGACTTATCGCGATGAGGCGGGGCTGGTTTTGGATCTGGTCGATTTAGTCTACGACACCGCGCAAGGCACCGGACAGACACAAAATCCCGTTTCCGGTGTCGGCCCGCAAGGAAGGTTCACCGCGCAAAGCCTGCAGATTTCCAAAACGCCATCGGTCTATATATTCGAGCGCGCGCGCCTGACCGTTGATCCCAAAGCCTCAAAGGCCGACCAATGAGCCTTTTGCGCCCACTGGTTTTGTTGGTCGTGTGTCTTGCAAGCCATGGGTTCACACCGGCCATGGCAGAGACAGGCGCTGTATTTGCGACCGACAGCAATGCGCCGATCTCGGTCGAGGCCAACAAAATGACCGTGTTCAAAAATGGCGCACGCGCCGAATTGCTGGGCCGCGCAGCGCTCAACCAAGGCCCGCTCAGCCTGACGGCGGATGAGGTGACGCTGTTTTATACCGCGCTCAGCCCCCGCCAACTCACCCGCATCACGGCCGAAAAAAATGTGCATATTGTGTCGCAAAATGGCCGCGAGGTTTTCGGCGACAAAGCCGTTTATCGCGTCAACGCGGAGAAAATGACCGTGTCGGGCAATGTGCGTGTTATCGACACAACAAATAATGGCGAAGATAAATCTGAGACCAATACGCTCTCCGGGGGCAGGCTGGTGATCAATATGCGCGACGGCACCAGCCAGGTCGAGGGCGATGAAAGCGCCGGCGGCGGGCGCGCGCGCATCGAGTTGACCCCCAATGGCGCGCGATAAGGCGGGCCGACTTTGCTTCACCCTACGATTCAGCTAGGCTGACGCCATGAGTGACGACACCCAGCCCGTATCCGGCGTACAACGCCAGCCCGAAGAAGGCCTCGCCGCGTTCGACCTCAGCAAGGGTTTTCGGGGCCGTCAGGTGGTGCGTGATGTTTCGCTCAGCGTCAACCGGCGCGAAGCCGTCGGTCTCTTGGGGCCGAACGGCGCGGGCAAAACCACCACATTTTATATGATAACGGGTCTCGTGCGCCCCGATGCCGGACGTATCATGCTCGACGGATATGATGTGTCCAGCCTGCCCATGTATCGCCGCGCGCGGCTTGGCATTGGTTATTTGCCGCAAGAGGCTTCGGTTTTCCGAACATTGAGTGTGGCCGAAAACATCATGGCAATTCTTGAGGCCGTCGAGCCGTCGCGCGATATTCGCGCGCAGCGGCTTGAGGAATTGCTGGATGATTTCGCCATCGGGCATTTGCGCGACACGCCCGGGCTGGCTTTGTCGGGCGGCGAACGCCGTCGGGTCGAAATTGCCCGCGCGCTGGCAAGCAATCCTAGTTTTATTTTACTGGATGAGCCTTTCGCCGGTGTCGACCCGATCGCGATTGGCGAAATTCGCAATTTGGTCGGCAAGCTGACGGGTCGCGGGCTGGGCGTGCTGATCACCGATCACAATGTCCGCGAAACACTGGGGATTATTGACCGCGCCGTCATTATCCATGACGGGCAGGTGTTAATGGAAGGCTCGGCCGAAGAAATTGTCGAACATCCCGAAGTGCGGAAATATTATCTGGGCTCGGAATTTGCGCTGTAGCCATCATGCGACTGGACAGGGTCACATTTCTTAGGCACAATTTTAGGGGTCACGCCTGTGTTTCAAATGCACGGCGTAACCGGCAGGCGCGAGCCTGACACCTATAATCTCCGCCTGCTGTTGAAATATGCAGACAGGTTTCGTCAAGCCGGATTCCGGCGACGAACCGCGCCGCGAAACGGCACGAGGACAGAAAAGGGGATTAATCATGAAAATTAACATTACCGGACGCCAAATCGAGACAGGTGAAGCCTTACGCACGCATGTCGAGCACAGATTAACCGGCGCGGTAGAAAAATATTTTACGCGCCCCGCCGACGTGCATGTTGTTTTTTCGCGCCAGGGCTATGGCTTTGAAGCCAATTGCTCGCTGCATCTGGATAGCGGCCTGTATCTCAACGCCACGGGCAATGACGCCGATATTTACAACAGTTTCGAGCAGTCGGTTGAGCGCATTGAAAAACAATTACGCCGCTATAAAAGGCGGTTGAAAAACCATCACGAGCAAAACGGGCGCAGCGCCAGCCCGCAAGTTTTTGCCGAGCGCGTGTTTGAACCCGAACCCGCCAACGGGCAAATGCCGGCCGAATTTGCGCCTGTTATCATTGCCGAGAACGACCACGTCTTGCCCCATCTCAGCGTCAGCGACGCGGTCATGCAATTAGAACTTGGCGACACGCCTTTTGTGCTTTTCAAAACCCGCGCGCAAAACGCTTTGAACCTCGTGCACAGACGCAGCGACGGCAATATTGGCTGGGTGGAGCTCGATACAGTCAGTTAATGGAAAATCGGGAAATTTTGGTGGAGCCAGGCGGGTTCGAACCGCCGACCTCTTGCATGCCATGCAAGCGCTCTCCCAACTGAGCTATGGCCCCGAAACGGCGGAAAAGCCCCGCCAGCGAGGTGGGAACCTAAACTGTCTGTGGCATCGGATCAAGAAAAATCATTTGCCGTTAAACGTGATGATCATGCGTCGTCGTCATTATCATCTTCGATGAAATCGTCCTCGCCATCTTCATCTTCGAGCAGCGTGTCATCGTCTTCGTCATCAACCAACACGTCGCCATCGTCAAACCCGGTCAGTTCGTCATCGTCGTCATCGCTCTCGTCTTCGGCAATATCGTCGAGGCTGATCTCATCATCTTCATTGCTGGTTTCTTCTTCATCTTTTTCCGGCGGGTCTTGAACCGGCGCAACCTCTGTCACGGGAATGACGGGGGCGCTGGCCGAGGTCGGGTCGAAGCTATGACCGCATAAAGGGCAAACTGCGGGAATTTTGTTGAGATCATAAAATTTGCCGCCGCATGACTCACACACGCGCTTGGTTCCGAACTTTGGATCAACCATGATTAAGCCCTCCATTAGCAACTAGAAATGAATCCCTGCCACGAAGCGCCCCTGCTGTCAAAAGCAAATACACCCCGCCGCGCAATTTTAAGTGACCCCCGATTTGTGCGAAAAAACCTTGCGGCTTGACGCTGTGGATATTTCGCGGGACAAGATGCACATGAGCGATACATCTGCGAGACCGTCTGCCGCGTTTTTGCGCGCATCGGCGCCCTTGGCCGGAGACTTTCGCGTGCCGGGCGATAAATCAATATCGCATCGCGCCCTGATATTGGCGACCATGGCAACGGGCACAAGCCGCATCACCGGACTTTTGGAGGGCGATGACGTGCTGGCAACGGCCGATGCCATGCGCGCCTTGGGCGCGCAAATTTCGCGCCGTGATGATGGCGTATGGGAGGTGACGGGCTGCGGGCCCGCGGGCTTGAAAACACCTGCGCGCCCGCTGGATTTCGCCAATTCGGGCACGGGCGCGCGACTGGTCATGGGTGTCGTCGCCGGCGCGGGCATTTCGGCGAAATTTACCGGCGATGCATCTTTGTCGCGCCGTCCCATGGCGCGGGTCACTCTGCCGCTGGCGCTCACGGGCGCGCAAATCGAAGATGGCGGCACGGGCAAACTGCCGCTGACCATAACCGGCGCAGCCACGCCCTTGCCGATAGATGTGACACCCGAAATTGCCTCGGCGCAGGTCAAATCAGCGATTTTGCTGGCAGGTTTGGGCGCGGCGGGCCACACGATTGTGCGCGAAAAACACATCACGCGCGACCATACCGAAAATATGCTTGCGCTGTTTGGTGCCAAAATTTCAAGCCAACGGTCGGGTGCGGAAAACGCGGAAAACATTGTTACGCTGGAGGGACATGCGCGGTTGCGCGCGCATGATATTGCAGTGCCGGGCGACCCGTCCTCGGCGGCGTTTCCATTGGTTGCCGCGCTCATTGTGCCGGGCTCAACGCTGCGGCTTAAAAATGTGCTGCTCAACCCCCAGCGCGACGGTCTGATCCGCGCTCTGACCCGTATGGGCGGTAACATTAAGCGGGTGAATGAGCGCATGGAGGCGGGCGAACCCATTGCCGATCTGCAAGTCAGCCACAGCGCGCTTAAAGGCATTGAGGTCGAAAGCGACGTCGCGCCGTCCATGATCGACGAATATCCCGCGCTGGCCGTTGCCGCCGCTTTTGCCGAAGGCACCACACATATGGCGGGCATTGGCGAATTGCGGGTTAAAGAAAGCGATCGGCTCGCCGCCGTTGAAGCGGGTTTGCGGGCGAATGGGGTGGACGTCGAAGCTGGCGCCGACAGTCTGCGCGTAACCGGCGGGGCACCGATTGGGGGGGCGTGCGTCACCACGCATGACGACCACCGCATCGCCATGGCTTTTCTGGTGATGGGACTGGCAACGCAAAACTCTGTGCGCGTCGACGACACGACCATGATCGCCACGAGTTTCCCGAATTTTTTCGAGGCCATGGCAAGCATAGGGGCGCAAAGTTGAAGCCTGACACGCCGATCATCATTGCCGTGGACGGGCCGGCTGCTTCCGGCAAAGGCACGCTGGCACGGCGTCTGGCCGAGCGTTTTGACTATGCTTATCTCGACACGGGCCTGCTTTATCGCGCGGTGGCTTATGATGTTTTGCGCCGCCATGAAGACCCCGCCAATGCGGCGGCGGGCTTGCGCGCGGCGAAAGCGCTGAACCTTGCGATGCTGGGCGCGCCGGAGACGTTGGCGGCCTTGCGAACAGGCGAGGTTGGCACCGCAGCCTCACTGGTCGCCGCCCAGCCCGATACGCGCCGCGCAATCCTGCAAATCCAACGCGACATTGCCAACGCGCCGCCCGAGGGCAAGGCCGGCGCGGTTTTGGACGGACGCGATATCGGCACGGTTGTGTGCCCCGAGGCGCGCCATAAAATTTTTGTCACGGCGCGCGTCGAAATTCGTGCCGCGCGGCGTTGGCAGGAATTACACGCGCAGGATCCAAAGCTGACGCTGCAAGCCGTCCTTGCCGATTTGCAGGCGCGCGACCACCGCGACAGTGCACGCACAACCGCGCCGATGCGCGCGGCGCAAGATGCCCACTTGCTAGACACGTCAGATTTGTCTATAGAAGAGGCGTTCGCGGCGGCTCTAGCGCTGGTGTTGCACTAGCCACGAAATCCAAACCGCCCGAATGCCACCCTATTTTAACCGCCCGCTGACCACAGGCGCGTTTGAGCGCGCCTCGTGCGAGGGAAGTCCAGCGGATGTTTATCCGTGACCGGCAAAACCAAGGAGACACACAGTGTCTGACACCAACACCGCGTCGGAAATGAACCCGACACAAGACGATTTTGCAGCCCTGCTGGAGCAGAGCTTTGCCGAAGACAGCCCCGTTGAAGGCAGCGTGGTTGAAGGCCGTATCACGGCGATTGAAAATGATCTGGTCATTATTGACGTAGGGCTGAAAACCGAAGGGCGCGTGCCGCTGCGCGAATTTTCGATGGCCGGTCAGGAACCGACCGTCGGCGTCGGCGATCGTGTCGAAGTGTTTCTGGAACGTATTGAAAACGCGATGGGCGAAGCCATGCTGTCGCGCGATAAGGCACGGCGCGAAGAAAGTTGGACCAAGCTGGAGCAATCTTTTGCCGCCGAAGAGCGCGTCGAGGGCGTTATTTTCGGGCGCGTCAAAGGTGGCTTTACGGTCGATCTCAACGGCGCAACGGCATTTTTGCCGGGCAGCCAGGTCGACATTCGCCCGGTGCGCGACGTCACGCCTTTGATGAACACCAAACAACCTTTCCAAATTCTTAAAATGGATCGTCGGCGCGGTAATATTGTTGTGTCGCGGCGCGCCATTATGGAAGAAACCCGCGCCGAAGCGCGCAGCGAAATTGTCCAGAACCTTGTCGAGGGTCAGGCCGTGGACGGTGTGGTGAAAAACATCACCGATTACGGGGCTTTTGTTGATCTGGGCGGCGTTGACGGCCTGTTGCACGTCACCGACATTGCATGGCGGCGCGTCAACCATCCTTCCGAGGTGCTGACCGTTGGCGAAACCGTGCGTGTTCAGGTCATCAAGATTAATTCGGAAACACAACGTATTAGCTTGGGCATGAAACAGCTCGAATCCGACCCATGGGACGATATCGAAGCGCGTTTCCCGCTGGAAACCCGTGTCACGGGCCGCGTCACGAACATCACCGATTACGGTGCTTTTGTGGAATTGGGCTCGGGCATTGAAGGGCTTGTGCATGTGTCGGAAATGAGTTGGGTCAAAAAGAACGTGCATCCGGGCAAAATCGTTTCCACCTCGCAGGAAGTGGAAGTGATGGTGCTGGAAGTCGACAGCGAAAAACGTCGCATCTCGCTCGGCCTGAAACAGTGCATGGCGAACCCATGGGAAGACTTTGCCAGCCGCTATCCGGTTGGCACGAAGGTTTCCGGCGAGATCAAGAACATCACGGAGTTTGGTCTGTTCGTCGGTCTGGAAGACGAGATTGACGGCATGGTGCATATGTCGGATCTGGACTGGAACCTGTCCGGCGATGACGCGCTGGCCGGTTTCTCAAAAGGCCAGACGGTCGAGGCGGTGGTGCTTGATGTCGATATGGACAAAGAGCGCGTCAGCTTGGGCGTCAAACAGCTTGACGGCGACCCGTTTGAAACCTTGGGCGACTTGCGTCGTGGCAGCACGGTGACGTGCGAGGTGACGGCGGTGACCGATGGCGGGTTGGAAGTCGGTGTGGGTGATGCAGACGTGTCGGCCTTTATCCGGCGCAGCGACCTGTCGCGCGACCGTGAAGACCAGCGCCCCGAGCGGTTTAATGTCGGCGACAAAATCGACGCCATGGTGACCAATATCGACCAGCGCGCACGGCGCATTGGCCTGTCCATCAAGGCGCTTGAAATTGCCGAAGAAAAAGAGGCTGTCGAGCAATATGGCTCATCCGACAGTGGTGCGTCGCTGGGCGATATTTTGGGGGCCGCCCTTAATCGTGACGACGCGGACACCGAAGAGAACTAAAAACGCCCCTTCGGGCTGTTCAGCAAATTAACGGCGCGACGTGTTCGCGCCGTTTTTTTGTGGTTTTTGCCGCTTGACGCCATGCAAGCAGTTTGGCAACGTCTTAAATCACGAGGAAAAAGCTACCATGATCAAGTCAGAACTCGTTGCCCGCATTTCCGAGCAATATCCGCATCTTTACCAGCGCGACATTGAGGCGATCATCAATCGTATTCTCAATGAAATCGGTGATGCACTGGGTCGCGGCGATCGTATCGAACTGCGCGGCTTTGGCGCATTTTCGGTCAAGCAGCGTGCTGCCCGCATCGGGCGCAACCCGCGCACGGGTGACAGCGTAGCCGTCGCCAAAAAAGTCGCGCCGTTTTTTAAAACCGGCAAAGAATTGCGCGATCGGCTGAACAATAAAATATCCTAAAACGCCACGTGGCCGCGTTAATTCTCAAAATCTGTGCGCGCCTAGTTTTCCTCATCACCGCAGCATTGCTGATCTCGCTGGCGGTCAAAAATCGCCAGATGGTAAGTTTCTACTTCAACCCGTTGAGCCTGACGCAAAAAGGGCCCGCATTTGAGGTGCCGCTTTTTCTGCTCCTCGTCGGGGCGACGCTTTTGGGCGTTTTCGTAGGCATTGTCAGCCTTGGTTTTGACCGCTTGATGCGGCGGCGCACCCCGCGCGGCACCAGTGCGGCACCCGCGCCAAGCCCCGCGCCAAGTTCGGATTTGCCAGAGCGACATGGCGTGCTAAAAAAGACGCCAGACACGAAACCGTAACGATACATTCGCCGAAATTCGAAAAATTCGGCAAGAAAGTTCAGATGAAAAACAACCCGGTCTATTGCGCCCTCGATGTGCCCGAAATCGACGCTGCCAGCCGGTTGGCGCAGCAAATGGGTGCAAATGTCGGCGGGCTGAAAATCGGCATGGAGTTGTTTTACGCCCGCGGGCGCGCAGGTTATGAGCAGATCGCGCGTTTCGGTCAGGATATATTTCTGGATTTGAAACTGCACGATATTCCTAACACCGTCGCCGCAGCGGTGCGGGCACTGGTGCCGCTGACACCGGCATATCTGAACGTGCATGCCGCCGGCGGGGCGGCAATGATGGCCGCCGCCGCGCACGCTGCGCATGCAGCGGCACACGAAGCAGCCCTGCCACCGCCGAAATTGTTGGCGGTAACCGTTCTGACGAGCCTGTCGGATGCCGATTTGAACGATATTGGGGTGCGCGGCACGCCGCATGATCAAGTGTTGCGGCTGGCGGCGCTGGCGGCGGAAAACGGCATGGACGGTGTGGTGTGTTCGTCCGAAGAGGTGGCATTGCTGCGCCGCGAAATGGGCGCGAAATTCAAACTCATTGTGCCCGGCATTCGCCCGGCCGGAGCCGACCAACACGATCAAAAACGCGTGATGACGCCCGAAGCTGCAATGGCCGCCGGGGCTGATATTCTGGTCGTGGGGCGCGCGATTACCCAAAACCCCGATCCGGGCCGGGCCGCAAAAGAAATCGCCGACAGTCTCGGGCTAAACGCATGAGCGCGCGCGTTAAAATATGCGGGCTCACCCGCGCCGACGATATACGCCTTGCCAATGATTTGCGCGTCGACATGTGCGGCTTTGTATTTTTCAAAGCCTCACCGCGCCATTTGAGCGATGAACAGGCAGCAGGGCTGGCGGGCTTGAGTGCGCCTTTTGTCGAGCGCGTGGTACTTTTGGTCGATCCCGATGATGAGATGCTCGATCGCGCGGTCGGCGCGGTCAGCCCGCACCGTATTCAACTGCACGGAGCCGAAACACCTGCGCGTGTTGCCGAGATCAAACGGCGCACGCAGCGACCCATTATCAAGGCGCTGGGCGTTGCAACAGCCCAAGATTTGAAAACCGCAGAAGCTTATCAGGGTGTTGCCGACTGGTTTTTATTCGATGCCAAGCCGCCCGATGACGCGTTGCCCGGTGGCAATGGCGAAGCCTTTGACTGGCAGGTATTGGACGCATATTCGGGCGCGACGCCATGGCTCTTGGCAGGTGGCCTGACCCCCGATAATGTTGGCGAGGCTGTGTCCAGAACGCGCGCGCCGATGGTTGATGTATCGTCGGGCGTCGAGGCGGCACCGGGTGAAAAAGATGCTGACCTGATGCGCGCCTTTGTCGACGCGGTCAAACAGGGCCGGCAGGCCTAAACGGAGTAAACCATGGACGGACAAAACTCATACCGCGCCGGGCCCGATGAAAAGGGTCGTTTCGGCCATTATGGCGGGCGCTTTGTCGCCGAAACACTGATGCCGCTCATTCTGGATCTGGAGGCGGCTTATAAAGCGGCGCGGGCCGACCCGAGCTTCGAAGCCGAATTGGTCGACCTGCAAACGCATTATGTCGG
>CAJXCG010000045.1 GCA_913051715.1 uncultured Rhodobiaceae bacterium | reverse complement strand
CAGAGGTTTGCCCGACAGCGAGGAAGTAAGCGCGGCGGCAACGGCAAGGTCTGCCGCCGGTTCGTTGATCCGCAAACCTCCAGCGACGTTCAAAAACACATCGCGCCCGCCAAACGCCATGCCACAGCGCGCTTCCAACACCGCCAGCACCATAGAAAGCCGCGCGCTGTCCCAACCGACAATCGCACGGCGCGGCGTTGCCAGCGATGAAGGGGCTGCGAGCGCCTGAATTTCGACCAAAACCGGGCGCGTGCCCTCGATACCGGCAAATACGGCGGCGCCGGGCACGCTTTCGTCGCGCGCTTCCAGAAACAGCGCTGAGGGGTTTTGAACCTCGGCCAAGCCTTCTTCGCGCATTTCAAACACGCCGATTTCATGCGCCGGGCCAAAGCGGTTTTTAATGGCGCGCAGAATACGGAACTGGTCGCCGCGGTCGCCTTCAAAATAAACCACCGTATCCACCATGTGCTCCAGCACGCGCGGACCCGCAATCTGCCCGTCTTTGGTGACATGGCCGACAAGAATAACGGCCACATCATTGGCCTTGGCAAAATGGATGAGTTCCTGACCCGACACGCGCACCTGGCTGACCGTGCCCGGTGCGGCTTCAATGGCGGGCGACCACATGGTCTGGATTGAATCGATAATCACAAGACCGACATCGCCCGCGCTTTCCAGCGTTTTGCGAATATCGGCAATATTGGTTTCCGCGGCCAGTTCCACGGGCGCTTCGGCGAGTTTCAGGCGTGCGGCGCGCATACGCAACTGAGCCAGCGCTTCCTCACCGGAAATATACACCGTCCGCAGGTTTTTTTGCGCCATACTGGCGGCGGCCTGCAACAGCAGGGTGGATTTTCCAATGCCCGGATCGCCGCCCAACAAGGTGGCCGAGCCCGGCACCAAACCGCCGCCCAACACGCGGTCAAGTTCGCTCATGCCCGAAATCAAACGCGCCGGTTCGGTGTCTTGTCCGGCCAGCGTAGACAATGCCACTTTGCGGCCCTTTGGAGCCTTCGCGCCACGCCCGATCGGTGGGCGGTCGCCGGTGGGTTCTTCCGTCATGGAGTTCCACGCACCGCACGCATCGCATTTGCCCGACCATTTGGTGCTCACATGACCACAATTATTGCACACATATTGGCTATTTTTTGCCATTAGGAACCACCGCCAGCGACGCGCTCCAATGTCTGGCCTTCCACCTCGATGGGGCCATGCGCCAGACCGTTAATGAACTGGTTCAAAAACGGGTCTTCGGATTGCTCAAGCTCGTCCGTTGTCCCCTGCCAAATGATGCGGCCTTGATATAAAAGCGCAGTTTTGTCGGCTATCGCACGCACGCTGGTCATATCGTGGGTGATGGTGAGCGTGGTTGCACCCAGTTCGCGCACGCAATCGCGGATCAGGTGATTAATGACATCCGTCATAATCGGATCCAGCCCCGTTGTCGGTTCGTCAAAAAATATAATGTCGGGCTTTGACGCAATGGCGCGGGCGAGGCCGACCCGCTTATGCATCCCGCCCGACAATGCGGCAGGATACAGGTCAAGCAATTCCGGGCCAAGCCCGACCTGCTTCAGGCTGGCGACGGCTACATCGCGAGCGGCTTGCGTGTCGAGTGTGTTGTCTTGCAGCCCACGAAAAGCCACGTTACGCCAGATGGGCAGGCTGTCAAACAGCGCGCCATTTTGAAACAACATGCCGATATTGGCATCAATATGCGTGCGTTGGGCGCGCGACAGGCCGACCGTCTGCGTGCCGTCGACATGTATCGTGCCCGCGTCGGGGGTTAACAGGCCCAAAATAGATTTCAGCATGACCGATTTGCCGCTGCCCGACCCGCCAATGACCACCACTGACTGGCCTCTTTCAATATTCAGGTCGACCCCCTGCAATACGTGTTTGGCGCCGAAGGTTTTGTTCACGCCGGCGAGGGTTATCATGCCGGTCATGCTGAGAACAAAAGCGACGTCATCAGATAATTCGCCGCCAGAATGAGGATGGATGAAGCCACCACCGCATTGGTGGTGGCGCGGCCCACGCCTTGCGCGCCGCCTTTGCTGTGATAGCCGTGATAGCACCCCATAATCGCAATGATGAACCCGAAAACCGCGGCCTTGAGAAGGCCGGAAATAACATCGTCGGGCTGCAAGAAGTTCACTGTCTGCTGCACGTAAATCGCCGCGTTGAAGCCAAATGATTGCGTGCCGACCACAAAACCGCCCAAAATGCCGATAATGTCGGCAATCAGCGCCAAAACCGGCATGCACATGGTGGCGGCAATGACGCGGGGTGCCACCAGATATTTGAACGGGTCGGTCGACAGGGTCGTCAGCGCGTCGATTTGCTCGGTGACGCGCATGGTGCCGATCTCGGCGGCGATGGCTGCGCTCACACGGCCGGCCACCATCAAGCCGCCAAGCACCGGGCCCAATTCGCGGGTAATACCCAGCGCCACAATGCTGGACACAATCGCCTCGGAATTGAACTGATTGCCGCCATGGTAAATCTGGATTGCCAGCGCGCCGCCAGTGAAAAACGAGGTCAGGGCCACCACGGGCAGCGAATAATAGCCGATACGCATAATTTGCTGACCGATCAACCGCGCATAGACGGGCGGCGTCACAAGTGCTTTTGCAGCCTGTACAATGAACAGGGTCAACAGACCTGTTTGGCGGAAAAACGCCAGAAAAAACCTGCCTATGGTTGCGATTGCCTGCACATTTATCTCCCGATTGAAGGGTCAGTTATCTTCGTAATTGCGGTTATAGCGGCCTCCGAGCCCGGTGAGAAGCTCGTAAGACAAGGTCTGAGCCTGCGCGGCAAGCGCGTCGATCGGATTATTCGGGCCGAAAATCTCTACTGTGTCGCCAATCTCAACGGGTCGGGCGAGATCTGTCAGGTCGATCGCCAGCGTATCCATCGACATGCGACCCAAAATCGGCACAGGCGTGTTGTTGCACATAACGCGCGCAATGCCGGTGTCACGATTGCCGAGGCTGCGCGGAAGGCCGTCGCCATAGCCAAGCCCGATAAGGGCGATGGTCATATCGCGGGCGGCCGTAAAGGTCGCGCCATAGCCGACGCTGTCGCCCGCGCCGAGCGCGCGCGTTTGCAGCACGGGCGCTGTTAGGGTCACAACGCTTTCGAGCGCCGTTTTTTCCGAGGCATGCGGCGAGCCGCCATACAGGCTGATGCCGATACGGGTCATGTCGAAACAGTAATCTGCGCCCAGCATGACGCCGCCGGAATTTGCCAGCGATGCCGGCGCGTCGGGCAGCAAGTCGCGCGCAAATTTGAATTTTTCCAGCTGTGCGCGGTTCATCGGGTGCTCGCCATCATCGGCGCAAGCCAGATGGCTGGCGACAAGTGCCGGCGTCCAGCCTTCAAACAGCGCGGGGTTATCTGCCAATGCCAGCACATCGGCCGCATCAAGCCCCAGCCGGTTAAAGCCCGTATCGACAAATATACATGCCGGATGGCTGCCATTTTGCTGGCAGAAACTTTGCCAGTCGCCGATTTGCTCCAGAGAAATCAGACATGGGCGTAAATCCGCCACCGCAAATCTCTTAGCCGCGCCGGGAGGCAAGCCGTTCAGCACATAAATATCGGCGTCGGGCGCATGGGCGCGGGCGGCATGGCCTTCGGCTTCCAATGCCACGAAAAATGTCCGGCACCCCTCATCTAGCAATTTCGGGACGATTTTCGCCATCCCCAACCCATAGGCATCAGCCTTGATGACGGCGGCGGCCTCAGCCGCGCCCGACCTGTCGCGCATGGTTTGGTAGTTTCTGCCCAGCGCGGCGAGGTTAATCGTCACCTGCGCGCTGCCAGCCGAACTTGCGCTAACCTCAGTCATAACGCTCGGGCAAACGGTCGTCTTCGACAAGATCAGTAAACCGTGTGAACTTGTCTTCAAAGGCCATTTTCGCCGTGCCCGTTGGCCCGTGGCGGTTTTTGCCGATGATAACCTCTGCCGTGCCGTCGACCAGCGACATGCGCTCTTGCCAGCGCACAAATTCCTCGGTGCCTTCGGTCGGCTTTTCGCGCGCCAGATAATAAGGCTCGCGATACACAAACATCACAATGTCGGCGTCCTGCTCAATCGAACCAGACTCGCGCAAATCTGCCAGCAAGGGGCGCTTGTCGTCGCGTGCCTCGACTTGGCGTGACAACTGCGCCAGCGCCAGCACGGGCACGTTCAATTCCTTGGCAAGGGCTTTGAGACCTTGCGTGATTTCGCTGACTTCCTGCACGCGCCCGTCATTGCCGCGCGTGTTGGAGGCGCGTACAAGTTGCAAATAATCTACCACAATCAGCCCCAACCCGCGCTGGCGCTTGAGGCGGCGCGCGCGCGCCGAAAGCGTGGCAATCGGAATGGCGCCGGTATGGTCAATGAAGAGCGGTGCATCGTTCAGATCGCGCGCGGCGGCGACCAAACGGCCATATTCGTCCTCGTGAATATCGCCTTTGCGAATGTTCGACGAGGAAACACCGGAGCGTTCGGCCAGCATCCGCGTCGCCAGTTGTTCGGCTGACATTTCCAGCGAGAAAAACCCGACAATCCCGCCATCTTTCACCTTTACCGTGCCGTCGGGCAGGGTTTCGGTGTTGCCGCTGGTCTGGGCTTTCAGATAATCATGCGCGATGGAGAACGCGACATTTGTCGCCAGCGCAGTTTTGCCCATGCCGGGGCGTCCCGCCAAAATGATCAGGTCGCTTTCTTGAAACCCGCCCAGCATGTCGTCGAGGCCGCGAAAACCGGTCGAAATGCCCGACAGATGACCTTCGCGTTGATAGGCCCGCTCGGCCATTTCGATGGCGCCGGCAAGCGACTCTTCAAACGCCATGAACCCGGAGCTATGCGCGCCTTTTTCGGCAATTTCGTAGAGCGATTGCTCGGCCTTGTCGATGAGCGAGGCGGGGTTTTCGTCAATTTCGGCTTCAAACGAATCCGCGATCATTTCCTCACCAACCGTGATCAATTCGCGGCGCACCGCCAGATCGTAAATCGTGCGACCATATTGGCGCGCATTGGCAATCGTCGTCGCATTACTCGCCAGACGCGCCAAATATCCAGCGCCGCCAAGCGTGGCAAGCCCGTCATCATGATCGAGATAGGTTTTCAGCGTAACGGGCGAAGCGAGGTTGCCATTATTGATGAGTTTGCTGACCGCTTCGTAAATGCGCGCATGGACGGGGTCAAAAAAATGCCGCGCCAACATAAAATCCGAGATTTGTTCCAGCGCATCATTATTGATCAATAATGCGCCCAAAAGTCCTTGCTCCGCCTCAATATTATGCGGCAACTGCGGTGCTTCATTTGGCTCTGATTGTGCGGCAATTTGGGCGAGAGGCGTTTCCATCCGTCCAATTTAGTCAAGCGCGTCAGGCGGAGCGAGTAAAAAAACAAAGGCCGCCCGAAAAAATTTTGGGCGGCCTGTTAACAGCGGGGACAACTTTGCCTCAGGCAGGTGTTTCCTCTCCGGCGTCGTCATCTGTCTCACTCTGGGCGTCTTCGGATTCGCCGGTTTCTTCAGCGGCATCGGTTTCGCCGGCTTCTTCAACGGCGGCTTCCGCAGATGCTTCAACCGCGTCGGCTTCTTCATCTGCCTGTTCGCTGAGCGCCACTTCCACGCCCTCGTCAAAAATCTCTTCGACATCAGGGCTGATTTCTGCGTTTTCGGCTTGCTGTTCAGCCGTGACATCCTCACCGGCAGCCTGGCGCTCGGCCTCTTCTTCGGTTCGCGCCACATTCACGGTAACGATGCTGGTTACCTCGGGGTGCAGCACCACGCTAACATTATGCAGACCGAGATTTTTAATCGGCATTTCGAGCGAGATTTGATTGCGCTCGACGCTGAAACCTTCGTTTGAAAGCTGTTCGGCAATATCGCGCGTGGTGACCGAGCCGTAAAGCTGGCCGGTGTCGCCAGACTGTCGGATGATGACAAATGTCTGTTCGTTCAATTTCGCGTGCACGCCCTCGGCATCGTTTTTGCGCTCCAAATTGCGCGCTTCTAGCTGCGCGCGGTCATTTTCAAAGCGTTCCAAATTTGCTTTATTGGCGCGCAACGCTTTGCCTTGCGGCAGCAAAAAATTGCGGGCGTAGCCGTCTTTGACGTTCACCACGTCGCCCATCTGTCCAAGTTTGGATACACGCTCCAACAATACGACTTGCATCACCTGTTCTCCTCATCATCGTCTGATTTCGGCGGCACGACCGGGTTGGTTGGCTGCGTAGTCGGCAAGCGCCGTAAATTGAGCCGCGACTCCAACAAACCGAGCAAACTGATCGGTACGATCACCCATGCCATCACAAAAATCAGGAAATATAGCCCCGCCAGAAACCAGACACGACCATTCCAGTGGCGGGAAATAGCATGAATAACCGCCAAACCCAACAGAAAATATGCGCCCAGAAAAATTGCCGCGAAAACCGCCAGCAGCGTGGCTGTCCAGCCGCTCGTGACCCAGGCACCAAAAAATGCAAGACCCAGCGCAAAATCAAACCAAACCGGCATCGTCAGCCGGTCATGGGTCTCTGCGGGGCGCAAATTATCGCCGCTGTACTGGGCAAGTGCCTGCGCGCATTGCAGCGTGCCGAGCAGAATGAGCGGCCAACTGGCAAACCCGGTTATCAAAATAATATTGGCGACACCCAATATATCGGTGTCCGTGCCGTAAACGGTTCGGATCAAGTCAGAAATTTGCGGCGCCTGTTGCAGGCTTTGGGCAAAGACGCCGGGGAGGCCTTGTGGGGTGCCGGCATTTGCCAGAAAAATAAACGCCGCCAGCGTGCCGCTTATAATAACCGCCTGAATAATGATTTGCGTGGCGGGGTAAAATTCATAATCGCCGTCGAGCGATTGACGGCGCGATAAAAGCGCCAGACGAATGAGCCACAAAACCGGCACACCAAAGCTGATGATAAAACTCATTGCCGATCCCGGTCCCGCGAGAGCGGTCAGCAAAACCGAGGCGAGGGCGGCTGTGATCGCGGCGGCGGTCAACCCCAAGGTCAATCCGATATAGGCAATCGGCAAAGCCGCAAACGGCAAGGTGATGAGTGCAACCAGCAGCCCGCAGGTAAAAACGGCGGCAAAAGAAACCCTGAGAGCTTTGGTGTGTGTCATATCACCACCTTCGTGCCGACCATGTGCCGGCATGATCGCGGCCTATTGATCGACAGCGTAGGGCATCAGTGCGAGATAGCGCGCACGCTTGATGGCACGGGCCAATTCGCGCTGTTTTTTTGCCGAAACGGCGGTGATGCGGCGCGGCACAATCTTGCCCCGCTCGGATACATAGCGTTGCAGCAAACGGGTGTCTTTATAGTCGATGACCGGCGCATTTGCCCCTGAAAACGGGCAGGATTTGCGGCGGCGACCAAATGGGCGGCGTCCCTGGCTCATGAGCGGGCCTCCTCTTCCGAATTGGCGTCACGGCGCGGACGGCGCTCGTCACGGTTTTTATTACGCAGTTGGACAGATTCTTCCATCTCGTGCGCGTCAACCCGCAATGTCATGAAGCGGATAATATCGTCATTCAAGCAGATGCGGCGTTCCATTTCAGCAATCGCGCCGTGCTCGGCGTCGATATTTAACAGCGAATAATGCCCTTTGCGGTTCTTTTTGACCCGATAGGCAAGCGATTTGATGCCCCAATATTCCTGCTTGGTGATTTTTCCACCATTTTCTTCCAAAACGGCGGTAATCATATCCGTCAGACCTTCGACCTGCTGGGACGAAATATCCTGACGCGCAATGAAAATATGCTCGTATAGAGCCATAACCTCTCTCCTCGGTCTGTATCGGCGCCGAGCCCCTAGCGAGCCCGGAGAGGCCCACAAGTAACGCGAGAGCGGAGACACGGGATCCCAGCATAAGCCTATCTGCCACCTTGGCAAACGATCCGTTCAGCCCCCAGCCGAATTCCAATGCATGACGATGTACACCGATAACAAATACTTGGCAAGCCCCAATGCGGGCTGTAAAGACTTGGGGGCAGGGACCAAGTAGCGGGCGCAAGCCTGTTTGCCAAGCGGGAGATTTACATGAAACGCGGATATATTTTTCCCGGGCAGGGAAGCCAATCGGTTGGCATGGGGCGCGCGCTGGCTGAGGAATTTGGCGCCGCGCGCGACGTGTTTGCCGCCGTCGATGATGCATTGGATCAAAAGCTGTCGCAGCTTATGTGGGACGGCCCGGAAAGCGAACTGACCCTCACCGAAAACGCCCAACCCGCGCTGATGGCGGTGTCGATGGCGGTTTTGCGGGTTCTCGCCGAAAATGGCATAAAATTATCTGACGATGCAGCCTATGTCGCCGGGCATAGTTTGGGCGAATATTCCGCACTGACAGGCACGGGCGCGCTGGAAC
Source organism: uncultured Rhodobiaceae bacterium (assembly GCA_913051715.1). GTDB lineage: Bacteria > Pseudomonadota > Alphaproteobacteria > RS24 > RS24 > UBA7378. Next base: position 4,405 of record CAJXCG010000045.1, on the reverse strand, counting down.
TTGCAGACGCCGCGCGGCTTTTGAAATTGCGCGGTCAGGCAATGCAGCGCGCGGTACCGGTTGGCGTTGGTGCCATGGCAGCGCTTTTGGGGCTTGAGTTTGAGGCGGTGGTGGAAGTGGCCGAGCAAGCCGAACAGGGGGAAGAAATTTGCGCTGCCGCCAATGATAATGCGGTCGGGCAAGTGGTTGTGTCGGGCCATGCGGCGGCCGTGGCGCGCGCGATTGATTTGGCGAAAGAACGCGGTGCCAAGCGCGCTATGGAACTGCCCGTCAGCGCGCCGTTTCACTGCGCCCTCATGCAGCCGGCGGCAGAAGAAATGCAAGCCGCGCTGGCTGAAACGAAAATTGTCGCGCCCAGCGTGCCGGTGATTGCCAATGTGCGCGCCGCGCCGGTGAGCGACCCCGAAGAAATCCGTAGCTTGCTGGTCGAGCAGATTACGGCGCGGGTGCGCTGGCGCGAATCGATGATCTGGCTGGCCGATAATGCCGCCGGTAATCTCGTAGAACTGGGCAGCGGCAAAGTGCTGACCACCATGGCGCGCCGTATCGACCCGCGCCTGAGCGCACAAGCGATCTCGACACCGGATGATATTAGCGCTTATCTCGAAGAAAATAAGGGAGACTAAGATGTTTGATCTAAGCGGCAAAACCGCGCTGGTGACGGGCGCTTCGGGAGGTATCGGGCAAGACATTGCGCGGGCCCTGCATGGCGCGGGCGCGCGCGTGGGACTGGCGGGCACGCGCGAAACTGTGTTGCAGGAATTGGCTGATGAGTTGGGCGACGGCGCGGAGGTTTTGGTCGCAGATCTGTCCTCATCGGACGGCGCTTCGGCATTGGCGGCGGCGGCGGAAACCGCGCTCGCTGGGCTGGATATTTTGGTCAATAATGCCGGGATTACCCGCGATAATCTCGCTTTGCGAATGAAAGATGAAGATTGGGACGCGGTGTTGGCGGTCAATCTTACGGCTGGTTTTCAGCTGATACGCGCTGGCCTGCGCGGCATGATGAAACGTCGCCACGGGCGCATTATCGGTATTACCTCGGTTGTCGGCACCACCGGAAACCCCGGTCAGGCCAATTATGCGGCCTCGAAAGCTGGTATGATCGGCATGAGCAAGTCACTTGCCCAAGAGGTTGCCAGCCGTGGCATTACGGTAAATTGCATTGCCCCGGGATTTATCACCACGCCGATGACGGATGCTCTACCGGAAGCCCAGCGCGAGAGCCTCGCAGCGGCGATTCCCGCAGGGCGTCTGGGCGCGGGCAATGATATTGCTGCGGCGTGCGTGTATCTGGCAAGCGATGAGGCGGGGTATGTCACCGGCCAGACATTACACGTCAATGGCGGCATGGCGATGGTTTGAGCGTGGTTGATTTCAACACTAAAATTTCAGATCGCTGGGTGCTGGACATCGTTTTTAAAGGATGATAGTTAGCCAGCAAGTGTGGTAATCATACTTTGCAACTGTTTTGAACAAGCTGTCTGGCAGTCGGGTAGCACGAAAATTTGAGGATCCAATCATGAGCGAAATTGCTGAGCGTGTTAAAAAAATTGTTGTCGAAAACCTGGGTGTGGAAGCAGAAAATGTTAACGAAGCCGCGAGCTTCATTGATGATTTGGGCGCTGACAGCCTAGATACGGTCGAACTGGTTATGGCTTTTGAAGAAGAATTCGGCATCGAAATTCCTGACGATGCGGCCGAAACAATTCTCACGGTTGCAGATGCCGTCAAATTTATCGAACAAGCCTCGTAAGGGGCTTCGGGCCGGGCAATTATGAGACGCGTTGTCGTCACCGGAATCGGATCGGTTAATCCGCTGGGTGCGGATATCGAAACCAGTTGGCGCAATTTACTCGACGCCAAATCGGGCGCGAAACCCATCAGCCATTTCGACACCGAGCAACTGCCGTGCCGTATTGCGTGCCCCGTAGAGCGTGGCGAAGACGGCTTTAACGCCGATCTTTTTATCGCCCCGAAAGAACAAAAGCGCATTGATGATTTCATCGCATTTGCCATTGCCGGTGCGGATATGGCGCTGGCCGACTCCGGCTTTGTCGCCGATACAGAAGAGAAAAAAGAGCGCGCCGGTGTGATGATCGGCGCCGGCATTGGTGGCCTTGAGGGTATCGAGGCGGGCACAATCACGCTTAATGAACGTGGGCCGCGCCGCTTGAGCCCATTTTTTATTCCCGGCTCGCTGATTAATTTGGCCGGCGGACAAGTTTCCATCAAACACGGCCTCAAAGGTCCCAATCATGCTGTTGTGACGGCGTGTTCGACGGGTGCCCATGCGCTTGGCGATGCCGCGCGCATTATCATGTGGGATGACGCCGATGTTATGGTGGCCGGGGGCACGGAAAGCGCGATTACCCCGCTTGGTATTGCCGGTTTCGCAGCGTGTCGTGCGCTTTCTACGGGCTTTAACGACCGACCAACGCAAGCCTCTCGCCCGTATGATAAAGACCGCGACGGGTTCGTGATGGGTGAAGGGTCTGGCATTATGGTGCTTGAGGAATTGGAGCACGCCAAGGCGCGGGGCGCGAAAATTTACGCCGAAATCGTCGGTTATGGCATGTCGGGTGATGCGTATCACATCACCTCACCGGCCGAAGACGGGTCGGGTGGTTTCCGGTCCATGCGCGCCGCGCTGAAAAGGTCGGGGCTGTCGCCGGAAGATATCAGCTATGTCAACGCGCATGGCACCTCAACGCCGGTGGGTGACGAAATTGAATTGCGCGCGGTCGAGCAGCTTTTCGGCAGCGCATCGAGCGGGCTTGCCATGTCCTCGACAAAATCGGCTATTGGTCATTTGCTGGGCGCGGCTGGTTCGGTTGAAGCTATTTTCGCGGTTCTTGCCATTCGCGACAATGTGCTGCCGCCGACGCTTAATCTGGACAACCCTTCAGTGGAAACCGACATTAATCTGGTGCCAAAGCAGGCGCAGGAAAAGAAAGTGTCTGCGGTTTTGTCTAACAGCTTCGGGTTTGGCGGCACCAACGCCTCGCTGGTTTTCAAAGCGTTCGAGTAAACGCGGCGTGTTGCGCGTTTTCAAAATTTCAAAATTTCTGTTGCAGCGCCGAGTGCGTCGGCCTTTTTTGGTTTTTGTGCTGGCCGGACTGATTGTTGTTGCAACCAGTTGGGCCTTGCTTGTGGCCCCCGGGCCGCATGATAGCGCACACCAGATCACGGTCGCGCGTGGTCAGTCATTGTCCAGCGTGACGCGCGACCTCGCCGCCTCCGGCCTGTTACGCAGCGCGTCGGTATTTGCGATTTACAGCCGAGTGTCCGGCCCCGTTCAGGCGGGCGAGTTTAGTTTGCCGCCGCGCGCCAGCATGCGCGACATTTCGCGTATTTTGCGCCGGGGCACGGTTGTCATGCATGCCATCACCGTGCCTGAGGGATTGACCAGCCGGCAAGTAGTCGATGTGCTGTTGGGCACGCCGATTTTGTCCGGCACCGTGTCTGTTCCCGAGGAAGGCAGTTTGTTGCCGGAAACATATTATGTGCCGCGCGGTCATGCGCGCGCGACCTTGTTGGAAAAAATGCAGACCGCCCAAAAACAGCTGCTCGCGCAATTATGGCAAAACCGTCAGGCCGGATTGCCGCTTCAAACCCCCAAACAGGCGGTGATATTGGCCTCGATCGTGGAAAAAGAAACCGGACAGGCCGGCGAGCGCGGTCAAGTGGCGGCGGTTTTTATCAATCGTTTGCGAAAGGGTATGCGGCTGCAATCAGACCCGACAATCATCTACGGATTGGTAGGCGGCGAGGGTGCATTGGGCAGACCGATACGGCTGAGCGAGATCAACCGCGCGACCCCGTATAACACCTATACGATTTTCGGGCTGCCGCCGACCCCCATTGCCAATCCGGGCCGCGCTGCGCTGGCCGCCGTGCTCGACCCGCCCAGCACGTCGGCGCTGTATTTTGTCGCCGATGGCACGGGCGGGCACATTTTTGCCGACACCTTGGCCGAGCATAATAAAAATGTACGCCGCTGGCGCAAATTGCAGAAACAGCAGCGCCAATAATTGGCTATACTGAAACCGATTCTCGGAGCAACCTCATGTGTGCAAACATTGTTCGCCGCGGCTTGATGCTTGTGCTGTCCTCGCCTTCCGGCGCTGGCAAAACAACCCTGTCGCGCGGTCTTTTGGCGAGTGATGATGCGGTCACCATGTCGGTGTCCATGACCACACGACCACCGCGCCCCGGCGAGGTGGATGGCGAGGATTATGTTTTCGTTGACCCCCAGCAATTTGGCGAAATGCGTAATCGGGGGGAATTGCTGGAATTCGCCAAGGTTTTTGACAATTATTACGGCACGCCCAAAGCCCCCGTCGAGGCGGCGCTGTCGGCCGGGCGCGACGTGTTGTTCGATATTGACTGGCAGGGAACGCAG